>NZ_PNCY01000097.1:0-254 GCF_005887105.1 Pseudoalteromonas sp. S2893
AATACCACATGTTGAGCAGCAGAGGCACAGGATAACACCAGAATTAAAGTACTAATTTTCGCAACGGCTACAATAAATTCCAGCAATAGAGAGTCTAAATCAAGCCCACCTAGTCCAGGTTTAATTTAACGTAATGGGTTAACTGCAACGGAGGTGGCTTTAACCACAAATTGGCTCATTGGGTTGTAACAGGAGGCTTTTGCGCACTGTAGCCAAAAACGCAGTAGTACCACCATTAACAACAAATCAAACAG
>NZ_PNCY01000098.1:0-264 GCF_005887105.1 Pseudoalteromonas sp. S2893
GCCAGGCGCTAATAACGCAGTGGCATGGTTACGACCTTGGCTACAAATCGAAGAGCTTCCCTCTTCATTACGTCTTGTAGCTAAAATTCCAGAGATAGGATAATTAACTAGTCTTTAGCGTTAAGGATAATGCACTAAAATGAAACACGAAGAGTTTTCATTTATAAATCAATACTACGCTTTTCACCAAAACTCGCAGTCTAGAATTACCGATAATGATGCTATGCTTGATAGTTTTTTGAACGTAAAAAACTTAGACAAAGC
>NZ_PNCY01000099.1:0-267 GCF_005887105.1 Pseudoalteromonas sp. S2893
GCGATATTAGCTATAAAGAAATTTTAAAAGTACACCCGATTAAAAATCGCATAACTTACATGGACTGGCAAGGGCGTGATTTATGGAACTACTTAGAAACAGTGACCAGCTTCCCTGTTGATGCAGGTGCCTAATTGCAATATAAAAAATTATCGTTTAAACTTAAAAATGGAAAATTAGTCAGTGTAATCATTGATGGTAATCCATTTATTGAAAATAAAACTAACAGAAAGATTTTAAATATCAATAACGCATCAGTTTGTTACG
>NZ_PNCY01000100.1:0-302 GCF_005887105.1 Pseudoalteromonas sp. S2893
CTCATTAGCGAATATAAACAAATAGAGGATTACTATAAAAACTATTTTTAAACTTTTAACGAATTTTAAAAGGAGCTTAGTCTAATTTTTTGCTTTATAGCGCCAATTTTAAAAGTTTTATTTATTTTTTTGAGCCTTTTATAGCAATTTTAATAACTAAGTCTAAGCTTTTGTTATGAATAGAATAGACAGGGAAAGAAATGAAAAAATGCTAAAACTTCCAAGCGAACATTAGATTATGCAAGTACACACTCTTCACCAATATTTATTACAAGAACTCAAAAGCAAAAACTATATTACTT
>NZ_PNCY01000101.1:0-200 GCF_005887105.1 Pseudoalteromonas sp. S2893
GGGGGGGTGGGGTGGGGGGGGGGGGGGGGGGGGGGGGGGGGGGGGGGGGGGTGTGGGGGGGGGGGGGGGGGGGGGGGGGGGGTGGGGGGGGGGGGGGGGGGGGGGTGGGGGCGTGGGGGCGGGGGGGGGTGGGGGCGGGGGGGGGGGGGGGTGGGGCCGTCTGCTGGAGCCGGGGTGGCGGGGTCGGGGGGTGGGGGGGG
>NZ_PNCY01000102.1:0-229 GCF_005887105.1 Pseudoalteromonas sp. S2893
AATGTCGAGCGCGGCAAACATTCCGGTGTCTTTGCAATCTAGCAAAGCAAATAACGAAAAAGAAGATGTAGCAAACTTTTGAGTGCCAATGTTCGGTACTATCCATTTATCTGGTTCTACCATTACGATTGTGACGTGTGCAATGGCCGTTATGTTTGTATCGCCAAGCAGGGAAGTACCTTCTTTAATGGGGATGCTGCCGTTTATTTTGATGTTAGGGGTAGTAATG
>NZ_PNCY01000103.1:0-353 GCF_005887105.1 Pseudoalteromonas sp. S2893
GCATAAATAATTTGCTCAATAATACGCTCTTATATAAGCGATACGGGATCTCCATCAAGCACATGCATGGTTTGCCCGCGCTCATTAAGTGCTTGTTGTAGTTCGTACTAGCTTTGCATTAAAAATTGCTGATTGTGTATGCCGAAAGGTTTTTGTTGGTAATTATTATTTTTAAACCAGTGCGGGTTTATAACAAATACAAAAGCAAGCGCGCACTGCCTATTAGCAAGGTCACTAAAAAATGGGTTATCTGTTAGGCGTAAATCGTTTTGTAGCCAATATAAAATGAGTATGCACATACTAATGCTCTGGTATTTGTAATCATTAAGTTTTCGAAGCAAGATCTGCAAGGG
>NZ_PNCY01000104.1:0-383 GCF_005887105.1 Pseudoalteromonas sp. S2893
GCAGGAGGTTCTCAGTCAATCGACATCGCCAACCACATGCCCTACATCCTGATCCTTCGGGGATATCTCGCCAAAGTCGATCACTTGTCGTCAATTTTATTATTTAGAATAGTTCTAGTGACTTCATATTATATACTTAATACGAGTGTTCCTAGTTTTGTTTAAACAAAATGCTTTAATAAGTTAAAAATAGATTTATTAAACATGTAGCTTAATTTACATAATAGACTAACAGCTTGCTTAGCACTTAGGCTTTGCTTTTTTAATTGATGGTAATGACACTTAATATAGTTACTTGCATTCATAGGTTTTGCGAATAAATATCCTTGTATACAATCTGAATTGAGCAATTTTATTAACTAAAATTGCGCCTCTTGCTCTAC
>NZ_PNCY01000105.1:0-297 GCF_005887105.1 Pseudoalteromonas sp. S2893
GCCCCTGATATCGGTGGCATGGGAGGAATGGGTGGTATGGGCGGCATGATGTAATCATCACAACCCATATTAACCATTGATTTATAAGTGTTTATCCACTCTGAGTAGAGACATATGTAGAGACATGGATAAAACCTTATGTATACTTAGGTATACACCAGCCCTACTATCAAATTCTACCTAGCAAATAAATCTAATTATTAAGAACCTCTTTTAAATTATTTAGGTTAGCTAACTACATATATTAAGCCATAGTGGGAGAATTAGGGGTGCTATAGCACCTTTGCGATTGCATCG
>NZ_PNCY01000011.1:0-164500 GCF_005887105.1 Pseudoalteromonas sp. S2893
CGAATGTAGCTCAGTTGGTTAACGCGCTACCCACCTTAAATCCTAACTAATACGACAAACACCCGCGGTGTTTATAAATTCGTTTAAACAAAAACGCCCTCGTATTACTTATTTATTAATGCAGTTTGTTATTTAAAGCCAAATTAAGCCATTACTTAAAGGCGATAATTTTGTTTGATTTATATACTATTTGTTTACAATTTGATTATAATCGCTTAGTGGGTTTTTAAAGTGAGTTTAGGTATGGTGCGGGTTGGTATATTAACAGTATTCTTTTTCTGTGCTTTGTTTAGCCCGCTAGCATATGCTTATACACTTAATAACAACATTACCCTAGAGGATGATAACCTGTGGCGCCCTGTCACAGCATTCAATGCGTCTCCTTCTGCACAGCAAGTAATTACATCTTATAAAAACGCTAGTGAAACGAGTAACCTGCTCGGTAAAAGTGGCGCTGTAATAACAAAAATTGCGCTAAATAACCCCACCACTGGAGATTGGTATGTGTTGCCGCAAGCCAATTTTATCGACGTTGGTTTAGCCTATTGGCAAACCGAACAGGGGGATATAGTTAAGCTTGCTGATTTTTCGCAGTCACACGTTAATCAACCGGCTATTTTAATGCATGGACAAGCATTTAAACTGCCCTTCTATGCGCCAAGCAGTGGCTATTTATGGATATATTTAGAAGCCAAACACTATCCAACGCCGGTTGATTTAAGTATTTTAAGCGAAGGTGCATTTTTGCATCATCAGTTTTATATAAACTCATTAAGCCTTATTACTATTTCTGTCATGCTCACTTTAGCAATGATGGCCTTTGTAATGTTTTTAAGAGTAAAGCAAAAAGTGGCCTTGTTTTGTGCTGGGTATGTCGGTTTGCACGGTCTTGGCTGGGCGTTTGCTTCGGGCGCTGTAAATACAATTTATGCCAGCCCCTCTTTTAATAAACATTACTTAGGTATTTATTTATTTGCCTTTGCTGTAAGTTGCGCAGCAGCATTTACCTACTACCTGTTTAATTTCGATAAAGAAAAAGCCAATAAGCTTGGGAGTGCTTTAAAATACTTTACCGTTAGCGCATTTGTATGCGGTATCTGCAGCCTATTTATGCCCTTTTATTTAGTGTTTTATATCGCGCACTTTTTAGCAGCTGTATGGGTTATGCTTAGCTTAACCACCGGGTTTGCTATGCTTAGCCTGAACGATTTTAGAGCCAAGTATTTTTTATTTGGAAATATGCTCTATAGCCTGTCATTAGTAGTATACGTTGCGTTTCATTTTGATTTAATAAATGCGACCTCATCAGAAATACTTGTGCTGCTAGCCTTAGCAATAGATTGTGTGTGTATTGTGCTGTCTTTGTCTGAGTGGCTAAAGTTAAAACAGCATGAATTTAGTACCTTGTTACATGAATCTCGCTTTGATCCTCTAACCCAAGTAGGCAACCGACTACTATTAAATGATGAGCTGATTAAACTTGCACACAGTGCTTACATCATTGTGTTTATAGATTGTGATGGAATAAAAAAAATAAACGATGCGCTTGGGCACGCTAAAGGTGATACTTTTTTAATAAATGCAGCAAAATTAATGACACAGCATCTAGCGCAAGACGGCACCGTATTTAGAACCGGGGGCGATGAATTTATTTGGTTATGTAAAGTCAAAAACAAATCACACCTTCCCCAACTAAAAACCACACTTACCCAGAAGCTCACCGCATTACATCGCACTATTCAACAGCAATGGCCGCAATCTGGTATTAGTTATGGCATAGCATCTAGCGATGAGTGCCAAAGCCATACCGAGTGTTTAACCTTAGCGGATCAGCGTATGTATAACTTAAAATCAGCCCATAAACTTAAAGCAAGTTAAGCTACTAACCTCCTCAACCACCTTTTTCGCCACTTACCCTTTTATTTTACTCGAAGTCTCTGCTAGGTACGCTCATGTATACGCGAATCACTGCATGCATGTGTGTCGCCCTTTGTTCGCGAGTATGAAATTTATTAAACAGTGTAATAGTACAAAACAAACAAGAACAAAGTTATAATGGCGCTAATTTGTCAGGCGAATAAAGCTATAAATAACACGATTAAATTACACCAATAGGAGTTGTACATGGAACATATTATTTCGGGCGTGGCTAAGTTTCAAAAAGAAGTTTACCCATCAAAAAAAGCAGCGTTTCAAAAACTAGCCAATGGTCAAAACCCAGAAGTGTTATTTATCACCTGTGCCGACTCGCGTATCGACCCTAACCTAGTGACTCAAACTGAACCCGGTGAATTATTTATTTGTCGTAACGCGGGCAATATTATCCCGCCACATAGTAATCAAACCGGCGGTATGACAGCCTCAATTGAATTTGCGGTGGCTGCACTGGGCGTATCACACATTATTATTTGTGGGCACTCGGATTGTGGCGCAATGAAAGGCGCTATAAATACTGAAGGTTTATCAAGCTTACCGCACGTTAAAGAGTGGCTTGGCCACAGCCGCGTAGCAACTGAAGTTGTAAAAGAAAAATGCGGTTGCGCAGAGCTAAACAATAACGACCACCTAGGCTTAGTAATTGAAGAAAACGTAGTACAACAACTACAGCATATAAAAACACACCCTGCTGTGGCTGCAAAAATTGCAACCGGTCAAGTTAAGCTACACGGTTGGGTATATGATATAGAATCTGCAGAAATTAAAACCTACGATGAAGCAACGGGCAGCTTTAAACCTGTTGAAGATACCGATGTAGAAACCCTAGCAAAACAAAGCAAGTAAAGCGGCTTTACAGTATTAATGCGCTTACTGTTATCTGAAAATAACAAAGCGCATTTTTTATTTATAGCCTAAACGCTTACCCCTCGTTATTAGTTAACGGCACAAATGCACTTTTGCTGACTAAACAGCACTTTGTAGCCTCATTATGTGCACTCCCATAGTGCTAGCCCCGCACCAAAACAACTCAAATATGCGTAAGTAAAACCATTTAAAAGTAATGTAGCTATTAAAAAACAAACACTTATAAAAATGGCCGTGTTTTTGCTTATACGATAACCATACCGTTCGTTATTAAAACGACACACATTTAGGTTGTTATGACCACAGGCAAAGAAGCCCGCTCGCAGTTGCATTAATTTGTAACTGTGGCGGGCTTTTTTGTTTTTAAATTAAACCGTCATTGAGGGGATACCAATGCAAACACCAACAAAAATACTCATTATTGGTAATGGGATGGTTGGGCACCATTTTGTAGAGCAAATGCGCCAAAGCGACGCTAACGCGCACATTACCGTACTGTGTGGAGAAGCAAATTTAGCTTATGACCGTGTTTACTTATCCAGCGTGTTTGATGGTAAAACAGCCGCCGATTTAGCCCTAACCACCTTTGATAATTATCAGCAGTTAAATATAAATGTGCATACTAACCAGTGGGTTAATGAAATAGATAAAACAAACAAGGTAGTTAGCACTCAAACCGGTGATAAATTTAATTACGATAAACTTATTTTAGCAACAGGGTCGTACCCGTTTGTGCCGCCAATTAAAGGGAATGACCAACCCCATTGCTTGGTTTACCGTACCCTAGAAGATTTAGAGCAAATAAAAGCAAGCGCTGCACAAAGTAAAAGTGGCGTAGTGATAGGTGGCGGCTTGTTAGGGCTTGAAGCAGCCAATGCAATTAAGCAACTTGGGCTTGATACTCATGTAGTTGAGTTTGCACCCCAACTTATGGCGGTACAACTTGATGAACAAGGTGGTACGCTGTTAAAAAACAAAATTGAAAAATTGGGCGTAAGCGTGCATACCGCTAAAGCCACCAGCGAAATAGTAAAAGGCGAAACGAGCCGTTACAGATTAAATTTTTCAGATGACACGTTTTTAGAAACCGACCTAATTTTGTTCTCGGCCGGTATTCGCCCATACGATGAGCTTGGCAAAGTGGCCGAACTTGAATTAGGACAACGTGGCGGCATTGTAATTAATAACCAATGCCAAACATCAAACCCAGATATATATGCTATTGGCGAATGTGCCTTGTGGGACAAAAAGCTTTTTGGCTTAGTTGCTCCGGGATATAACATGGCTCGCGTGGTTGCAAGTCAACTTACAGGCGGCGAACTTGAGTTTTTAGGCGCCGATATGAGCACAAAATTAAAACTACTCGGGGTAGAGGTAGGCTCAATTGGTGATGCCCACGCTAAAACCCCCGATTGCAAAAAGTTAATTTATCAAGATCCTATTCGTGATTGTTATAAAAAAATTATTTTAAATGAGGCAGGCAACAAGTTATTAGGCGCAGTGCTTGTTGGCGATACTAGCGATTACGACACACTGTTGCAGTACATGTTAAACGACATGGAATTACCCGAACACCCTGAGTGCCTCATTTTACCTGATAGCGAAGGAGCACCTGTTTTAGCGGGAAATGCCCTGCCCGATACCGCCACTATTTGTTCGTGCCACAATGTAAGTAAAGGCGACATTGTGGGTGCAATTGATGGCGGCTCATGCGATTTATCTGCAGTTAAAGCTTGTACCAAAGCCGCCAGCGGCTGTGGTGGTTGTGCCGCATTATTAAAATCGGTAGTCGACAGTGAACTTCAAAGCCGTGGGGTTGAAGTTAACAACCATGTGTGTGAACACTTTGCTTTTTCGCGCCAAGAGTTACTGCATTTAGTAAAAGTAGAAAGCATTAAAACTTTTGATGATTTGCTCGCTAAACATGGCAGCGGTCATCACGGCTGTGAAATATGCAAACCTGCAGTGGCCTCTATTTTAGCTTCAACGTGGAATGAGTTTATTTTAGAACCCGCTCATGTTGGCCTGCAAGATACCAACGACACTTACCTTGCAAATATGCAAAAAGATGGCTCTTACTCTGTCGTTCCCCGAATAGCGGGTGGCGAAATTACCCCCGACAAACTTATTGTTATTGGCCAAGTCGCCAAAGACTTTAACCTGTACTGTAAAGTAACCGGTGGGCAGCGTATCGACTTATTTGGCGCACGCCTTGAAGAGCTCCCTATTATTTGGGAAAGACTTATTGCAGCCGGTTTTGAAACCGGTCACGCTTATGGTAAATCGCTCAGAACCGTTAAATCGTGTGTTGGCAGTACGTGGTGTCGCTATGGCGTACAAGACAGTGTTGGCCACGCGATTGCGATTGAAAACCGCTACAAAGGTTTACGCGCCCCGCATAAATTTAAAATGGCCGTATCGGGTTGTACCCGCGAGTGCGCTGAGGCACAAAGCAAAGATATAGGCGTAATAGCAACCGAAAATGGTTGGAACTTATACGTATGTGGAAATGGCGGTATGCGCCCGCGCCATGCTGATTTATTTGCTACCGATTTAGATACCGAAACACTCATTAAATACATTGACCGCGTGATCATGTTTTACATTAAAACCGCCGATAAACTGCAGCGCACCTCAGTGTGGATGGAAAATTTAGAGGGCGGGTTAGATTATTTAAAAAGCGTAGTAATAGACGACAGCCTAGGTATTTGCCATGAGCTTGAAACCCAAATGGCGCTTATAACTAAAACTTACGCCTGCGAATGGAAAAAAGCAGTCGAAAGTCCAGAGGCTTCAAAACGGTTCCGCCAATTTATTAATAGCCCAGATGCTGATAGCAATATTTTATTTGTACAAGAGCGCAACCAAATTCGCCCTGCAACTGAGTCTGAAAAACGTAACCAGCAAAATTCGACAAACCGTATCCCCGTAATGGAAATTGAGCAGGAGCAAGCTGATGTATTGGCATAAAATTGGAACAACCGACGACCTAGTTGCTAATAGTGGCGTATGCGCATTAGTAAACAACCAGCAAGTGGCCATATTTTATGTTCCACAAAATAGTGAGCCTGTGTTAGCCATTAGCAACTACGACCCGATAGGCAAAGCCAATGTACTATCGCGCGGCATTATTGGCTCTATTGATGGAAAATTAGTAGTGGCCTCCCCTTTGTATAAGCAACATTTTTGTTTAAATACTGGCGAATGCCTAGAAGCAGAGGCAATACAGCTCCCCGTATTTGAAGCCAAAATAGACAATGGCAATGTCTTTGTTAGCGCTGAGCCAAAAGCCATTACAGCGTTAGCATAAGGAGTAATAAAATGAGTGTTCTTTCGTATTTTTCGGGTATTGAAAGCCCATGGCTAAACAAGTTTGTTAATAAACTCACTCAAGATACAAAGCACAAAGCTAAACATCAAAAAAACGGCCACGTGTATTTAATAGGGGCAGGCCCGGGCGATGCTGAGCTTATAACGGTGAAAGCGCAGCGCCTGATTGCAGCAGCCGACGTGGTATTGTACGACAGCCTAGTTAGTGAAGCGCTTTTAAATACACTGCCTAGACATGCGCAGCGAGTGTATGTAGGTAAACGCGCAGGCAAGCACTCTATGCCACAAGCTGCCATTAGTGACCTATTAGTAAAATACGCACAACAAGGGTTTAAAGTTGTTCGTTTAAAAGGTGGCGATCCGAGTATTTTTGCGCGCATTAATGAAGAAGCCAACGCCCTATCAGAGCACAATATTAATTTTGCTATTGTCCCAGGCGTTACCACGGCGTGTGCAGCCTCGGCTTATACTGGTATACCGCTCACTGCTCGCGATGTGGCTCGAAGTGTTACATTTTTAACGGCACAATTTGCCGATCCTAATAAACTCCCTAATTGGCACAACTACACCTATGTAAAAGGCTCTAACAACCCCACGCTAGTCGTCTATATGGGATTAGGACGTTTAAACGCATTAAGTACTGGTTTGCAATCGGTTGGCTGGCCTAAAACAACCCCTATCGCATTGATAGAAAATGCCACCACCAACAAGCAAAAAATAATAACCAGCACGCTTGAGAAAATTACTAGCGAGAGTGCGGTGCACACATTAACGGGCCCTACGCTAATTATGGTTGGCGAGGTAATAAATCATCAAATGGCTATCAGCCCAGCGTTGCTGCAATGTAGTAACGCATAAATTCCCCCTCTGGTGTTTGCTCTGTGCAGTTTACAGAGTAAACACTTTTTTCCCCTCGTTCATGAAGGGCGCAATCGAGTGCAAAAACAACTATTTTTGCACCAAAAAGGTTTATTCCTGTAATAAGGACAGATAAGTTAAAATGGGAACAAATAACAAGTATGGCTTTAAGCAGCTGTTTTAATTTAATTTTAAATTCAATCGAAAATTTTTTAAATGATTGGAACAGTGGTTGCACTTTATATACAAAAAAGTGTGGAACAAGTCCTATGTTATCGAGCAATCCTCTCACAAAACAGTTTTTATTAGCAGCAAAATACCAAGAAATTCATGCCTTAAAACAGCTTCAAAAAAGCTGTGCATCGCTTACTAAACTGGGCGATTTTATACACCAGTTACAAAAAGAGCGTGGCATGAGCAATATTTACTTAGCCTCTAACCGCAAACGTTTTGCTTCGCAGTTAAAACAACAAATTAGCTTAACAGAGCAAACGCAAACGCAGTTTTACCACTCAATTAAAACGACCTTTATTACCGATAACGCCGACACGGGCCACACCCGTTTGTACAATTTAATTACCCATAGTTTGCAATCGTTAGAGGCGCTGCCAGAGCTGCGACAACAAATAGCAAATCAAAAAATTACCCCTGTGCATGCAACTCAATCGTACACGCAGCTTATTTCGTGTTTGCTAAATATAATTTTAGAAGCCGCCGATGGCGCAAGCGACCCGCGCGTTACACGATTGCTAGTGGCTTATTTTAATTTTATGCAAGGTAAAGAATACGCTGGACAAGAACGTGCCTGTGGCGCGCAAGCGTTTGCATCAAGTAAGTTTACCGTGGAGCAAAAACAACAGCTTGCTCATTTTGTTCAACAACAGCATCACAGCTTTACGTTTTTTAACGAATACGCCGACGAACACGTATTAAAATGCTATCGCTCGTTAACTGATCACCCCGTAAATAAGCAAGTGGATCAGCTACGGGGGCTTTTACAAAATTTAGATGACGAAAATGCGCAGCCGCTTTCTCAGCTTAGTGAGGTGTGGTACGAGGTAACAACAACGCGTATCGATATTATGCACAAAATTGAGCAAAACCTCAGTGACTACCTTATTGACACTGCAGCAATGCAAATTGCTCAGGCGCAGCGCACTTTAAATTCAAATAAACAGGTTATAAGCAGTCTTGAAGAACAATACATGCCAATGACCGACGGCCAACTCGCGTTTAAACAAAATACCCCCCAAAATACCGCTGCTAATAAACTCAATAGTAATAAAAGCATGTACGACTTAATCATGGAGCAAAGCCAACATATTAAGCAAATAAATCAGGCTTTAGTTGATGCTAAACGGGTAATAACAGAACAAAAAATAATACATCAGGCAAAGTATATTTTAATAGAGCAGCTAAGCCTTAGCGAAGAGCAAGCTCATAAAAAGTTGCAAAAGCAAGCAATGGACTCGCACTGCTCGCTTTATAATATTGCGCAAAAAATTGTAGAGCTAAGCGATTAAAATCGGGCGTATGGTTAGCGCCCAAAACCGCCTTAAAGTAAGGGTTTTAAAAAGCGGTTTTTACGAGGTAAGTAATAATCGTCGTAATCAAGCGACACAATAATACGCTCTGCTTTGCCAAGTAGTTCGCTGCGGGGGATTAAACCAATAACACGCGAGTCAGCACTGTGGTCGCGGTTATCACCCATTGCTAAATAATAATCTTCAGGAATAGTTATTTTATTAAAACCCGATAGCTGCGAAGGCGTATGCGCAACACGAATCGTGTGTTTGTGGCCATTTAAATCTTCTATTTTATCTAAAGAATCAATATTGCTTTGCAAGTTATTGTATTTAAGTTTAACGCCATTAATTTCTAGCTCGTTGTTATAAAGCGCTACCGTATCGCCTGGCACACCAATTACGCGTTTAATTAACCGGTTATCATCAGCTTGTGAGTCAAATACAATAATATCGCCTGTTTGTGGGTCGGCCAATTTAACTAAAGGAATATGCGTAAAAGGGATGCGTATATCATAAGCCATTTTATCGGTTAATATTCTGTCGCCTTCTAAAATGGTGGGTTTCATCGAGCCTGTCGGTACTTCATACCAATCGGCAACTGCGCTTCTAAACACGCTCATCAGCGCAATAAATAAAATTAATGAACGGTTATTTTTCCAAAATTTATAAAGTGGCTTCATACCTAGTCCCTACCTATCATAAGTAATAGTATGACTAGCTTAATACAGAGCAGTTCAATGAATAATGTAACAAAAAGTGTGGTGATTTTAGGTAGAATTACCAAGGCTTATGCCTTGGTAAGGGGTAATTTGTGAAGCTTATTGCTGGTTTAGCTTGTCTTTCGCTTCTTTTACTTTTTCAAAGTCTAGGCCGAGTTCGTCGGTGGCTTCTTTAATTAAGTGCGGCTGAGTCATCACCACGGCCATTAACTGCTGTAGTTTTTCAGGCGGAATACCAAGCTCTTGTACTAATGCCATTGCCATCATTGGGTTTTGTGTAAAGGCTTCGAACAATGCTTTTACTTTTTCGTCGCTTACATTGTGCTCTTTAAGTATTGCTAGTATTGGGTTCATTTTTAACCTTGTAAGTTTTGTACGTATTTTATATTTACTAAATTATATTAGCTGAGCCATGCATTAACAACGCCAACACACGCCTCAGTGTTACATTGGGTGGTTATTCTACAAGTAATACCACTTTACCGGCATTTTCATTACGCTCTAAAATAGCATGCGCTTCGTTAGCATCGCTCCACGGTAGTGTTTTATACACGTTAAAGTCGTACTTTTTAGTAGCAATATCATTGTAAAAACGCGCAACTAGGTCATCGCGTAATTGGCGTTTAAACTCAATGCTACGGTTTCTAAGTGTTGATGCATGAAACGAAATACGTTTACGTAATAGCGCTGCAAAATCAACCTCAGCAAAACGCCCATCTAAAAAAGCGAGCATAATAATTTGGCAATCCATGGCAGCAATAGCCGCATTTTTATTTAAATAACTGCCCGAAACAGGATCTACAATTGCATTTGCTAAAAGCTCATTTGCTTGCATATATTCTACAAAGTCAGTTGTTTTGTAATTAATGGCATGATCGGCGCCAAGGGCTTTTGCATGCTCGCATTTTTCATCTGAGCCGGCAGTAATAACCACCGTTGCACCTGCACTTTTAGCCATTTGAATAGCCGCACCGCCTACACCACTTGCCCCTGCATGAATAAGCGCTGTTTGGCCTTGTTGTAATTTACCAAGTTCAAAAAGCGCACCAAATGCTGTGAGGTACACTTCGCTAATAGCTGCACCTTCAACCATGGTTAAATCATCTGGCAATACCATTAATTGTTTAGCATCTATGGCAACGTACTCGCTGTAAGCCCCGCCTGCGCACAAGCTAAAAATACGTTTATTAAGCCAGCTTTTATCAACATCAAAACCAAGCTCAACCACTGTGCCTGCGCACTCTAAACCTAAAATGGGGCTATCCCCAGTTGGTGCTGGGTATTTACCTTGGCGCTGCATGCAATCAGCGCGATTTACACCTATAGCAGACACTTTTACTAGCACTTCGTGGCTTTTTAAAACCGGTTTATCGGTTTCACTAAATGCAAGGGTGCCACCCTCATGAGAAATATATTTCATTAATGCTCCGTATTTAGCCTTTTAATTAGGGCCTGTTAACCTTTCAGGATTAAAATTTGTTCAATCTAGGGGCCATTTAATCGCGGCGCGAGGTTTGTAACCTAGTGGGCTAAGTAAAAGCCGAGCAAAGCTTCCGCGTCCTGCTCACGCCCCTTACCTACATCCATGTAGGCAACAAAGGGTAAATGGCCCCTAGGCAGAAACCCTTCGGGCAGCGCCTGTTTGGCATTTATGCTACGTTATCGCCTATTTATGGGGAACAACCACACTACATAGGCTCTGCCTTGCCTAATTACCAAACAGACGGCTGCAAATTTAACCTCGAAAGATAAACAGGCTCTAGCTAGACATGGGGTTAGTTATTTTTATTTAAACCGCCAGCTTTGTTTATACGGGTATACGTCAGGTAAAAAGCCTGATTTAATTTGTTGTTGGCAAGTTTGCCAAAAATCAGCTAAAAACAGATCGTTATGTTCGCAGTTAAAATAGTTAAATGCTGTTTCGTTTGCGCTAAAAAACACCTTAAACTGACTGGGGAAAATATCGTTTTCTGCTATATCAAAATAACTGTTGGCGCTTAGCTCCTCTAGGTCGTTTTGTGCACTAGGTACATCTCTAAAGTGGCAATCAGTCAATGGGCAAATTTCATCAAAGTCGTAAAAAACAACGCGCCCCCAACGGGTTACGCCAAAGTTTTTCATTAGCATATCGCCTGGGAATATATTTGCGCCGGCTAAGTCTTTAATCGCTTTACCGTAATCGGTCATAACCTGTTGTAATGCTTTGTTAGAGCAGTGATTAATGTATAAATTAAGCGGCGTCATTTTTCGCTCAACATACACATGCTTTAAAATAAGCGCCTTACCCGATATAACCATACTACTGCCAATTTGTGATTTCATTTGCTTAAGTAACTCGTCGCTAAAGCGGCTGAGGTCGAACGCTAAATACCTAAATTCGTGTGTATCTACTAAGCGCCCTACACGGTCGGCTTGCTTTACAAAGTTGTACTTGGCTTTTACTTGCGCTTTGGTGGCTGTTTTTGGTGCACTAAATTTATCTTTTATTACTTTATAAACGTAGTCTAGCCCTTCAATGGTAAATACCAGCATAACCATGCCGGGAGTACCAGGTGCTGTCACGTATTTAAAATTAGTAGGGCTATTTTTAGTGGTATCAACTTTGTAACGATAAAACTCTGTTTTAGCGTGCTTAATAAAGCCAATGGCGTTAAATAACTCAAAGCGTTTTTTATGTGGCATCAGCACGCTTAAGTAATCTACGTAACGCGCGGGTTGGTCGGTATCAACCATAAAATAGGTACGAGCAAAACCAAACAGTAAACTTAACTGATCGGCGCCCATCATTACGGCATCAAGCTTTAACCCTTTATTAGTATTTAATATGGCGATAGCAAAAGGCATATTATCGCCATTTTTAGCGATACAGCGCCCTATTAAGTAGCAGGCTTTGTTTCTAAAAAATAATGAATTTGCGTATTCTATAAACCCGTCGTTTAAATTTATAAGCTCATACACTTGTTTGCATTGTTGCTTTGCACCGGCCATTAACGTTGTTTGCAATGCCTGTAAATCGGCGTTTAATTGACTAAAAGGTACTCTAAATGCTTGGCGGGTAATGAGCGTTTTTACAGCGTGGTTAAACCCATCTTTAAACGATATTCTGCTTACTAAATTTTCATACGAACGCGGCTCGCTTCTGTATTTTGCTTTTAATACAAACAAATGTACGGTACGAATTTTTTTATCGTCCCAAATTGCACCAAAGGTAGAATTAAAAAAGGTATGCGCTATGGGTTTATTTTCATGATTTTGCACCATATCGCCGTATATATTTTTAGCTAGTTGCCATGTTTGCGGGCAACTCAGTTCAGCGTAAGCAATTACTCTCACAGCTTCACTGACATTTTTTACTTCCCGTTCGTACACTTGTAAGCGTTCGCGCATGGCAGTTTGCACATCGTGATATTTTTGTTGTTCAAACCGGCTTTGCGCACCTAGCGTAATATTTAAAAACTGCGCAAACATTGCTTCAAAGCCTGCAAAAACAGCGCGGGCCAACTTAGTAGCAATAACTTGCTGTAGCGCATTATTGGATTGATTAGTTAACGATTTTGACATGATTGCAGCACTTTTATTTTTACCACTTATAGCGGTTATTTTTTATTAATTGTTTACACCTTAGCAAGCAGGCTTTAATTTAGGTAATTAATAAAGCATATAAATAAAATTGATCATATGAATATACGTAACGTCGATCTCAACTTATTAGTGTACTTAAATGTGCTCATTGATGAAAAAAGTGTTTCAAAAGCGGCCAATAAACTCGCACTAACACAACCTGCCATGAGTAACGCACTTAAACGATTACGTGATTTATTTGACGACCCACTACTTGTGCGCGCCGCAGGCTCTATGACCCCCACCAGCAAAGCACTTAGCTTAAAGCCTGAAATAGAGTCTCTTTTAAAAATGGCAGAGGCGATTACTCAGCCCAGTGAGCAATTTAACCCAGCAACGGCAGAGGTGACTTTTAGAATAATGGCAAACGACTACATGGAGTCGACTTTAATTGCCCCCTTTATTACTGAGCAGTTAACTAAAAACCCAGGGGTTAATTTTGATGTACTTAGTCCAAGCGATGTAAACCTGCAAGACATGGAAAAAGGCACTATTGATTTAGCCATAAACCGTTTTAATGGCTTGCCTCGCTCGTTTCATCAAGCCAGTGTTTGGCGCGATAATTACTGCTGTTTAACCCACCCTAAAAATACGTTTTTACAGCATTCAAGCCTTGATGATTACCTACAAAAAGAACATGTTTGGGTAAACCGTGCAGGCTGGGGGCCAGAAGCTGCCGTTACCAATAAGTCTGGCAAGCAAAAACTAGGCTGGGTAGATGAAGCACTTTGGCAGCTAGAGCAAACGCGTAAAATACGGGTGTTTACACGCCACTACATGATTGCAAGTTTGCTATGCCAATCAGAGCAACTTATTGCTACTTTACCGCGCAGGCAGGCTAAATTATTAACCACACATACCGATTTAGTCATTAGCCCAGTACCGTTTCAAATAGTCCCTATTGAGGTAAAAATGATATGGAGCCCACTGCTTCACCATGCTCCCGCACACCAGTGGTTACGCCGTGAGTTGCTTGAGTTTGCTAAAACAATTGCGGATAGGTAGTTTGTTATTCCCCGTTCATCAGGCGCTAGCGTTTTCAAAAATTGGCATGATGTTTTCGATCAACTTTTTGCAGAAGTATACAATGATCAACAAACTTAATAATAAGAATACCGAGATAGCAAATATAATTTTTACTGTCTTTCAAAAGTCCTATGCTATCGAAGCTAATTTAATAGAGGCACTTAACTTTCCTCCTTTGGCACGTAATACTGAAGATATTAAAAAGTCAGAAACAACCTTTTATGGCTTCACCGAAAATGAATGTTTAGCAGCGGTTATTGAAGTAGATACAAACAGCCAGTGTTTAGATATATGCAGCTTAACTGTTGACCCTAGTTATTTTAAAAAAGGTATCGCAAGTAAGCTAATAAATTATGTTTTAGAAATGAGTGATTTATCTTATGCAAGAGTTGAGACTGCGGTTGCTAATACTCCTGCAATAAATTTATATAAAAAGCATGGCTTTGTAGAGTTTAAAAGATGGACACCGTCACATGGTATAGAAAAGCTAGCTATGTCGGTTGTCACTTAAAGCATTATTAAAGAAACAGATTAATACAAATGGATAGTGCATCAATAATTGCGAGGAGTGTTATGTTTGGCGGTATAGGTATTGTGCAGCTTATTGTCAGCGCTATTTTGAGAACCATTCTCTACTTTATTAAAATTTAATATTACTGCAGTTAAATAAAATGAATGCTCAAATAAAAAAGCGCCATGGTATTCAACTTTGGGAAAATACCATGGCGCTTTTGAAATCGTAGAAATAGGAGTGAACCCTACCCTTTATATTTAGCAACCTTGATGCCAACCCACCACAAAAATAAAAAACATTTAAAATCAAACATCTAATTAAGTTATGCTTTTAATTATCATTTAGTGTGTCCCAGTTTTGTGCATTTTTATAGGTTTTTGCACCACTTTAATTAAGCATGCTAAGTGGTTTTTGGTTTGTTGTCATTTACTATTGATAAAATCAATGTCAGTTATTGAAAACAACAATTTCATTAATAATACACTTAGCGCTAAAGTGAAGTTAAGCCAACAAACTAAGAGTAATGATTATGACAACATCAAGCTTCACACAACAAGACGGGTTATTTATTGACACTAATTTACATCAGTTTATTACCCAGCAGTTATGCACTAAAACCAATGCAGCTGAGACATACCAAGCACTTGCTACCTTGGTTGATGAGTTTGGTTGTAAATGCCGTAAAACAAAGCACCAACCCGATGACATTTTAGAAGTAGATACGCTACTGCATGCGTACCAGCGTAAAAACCACCCGCTTTGCCATGTAGATGCACAAACAACCGAGGCAGTACTTGATGAATACTGCTGCCAAGTACCGGCTATTATTGTAGTTGCATTAATGGATACGCTTAGCGGTACTCAGTGCGATGAACCTAATGCACACGATATTTACCACCGCGCTGCACAGCTTACTAATCGCCCATGTGTACACAAGGCAAAAACAGCCACAGCGGCCTAATAATGGAGTTGCTTAAAAATACTCGATAACCTTTTGTGCAAAGTCACTGCAGCTTAGGGTTGTCGAGTTATTAATATTTTGCGTTAAATCAAAGGTTACATTACCGCTTTTGAGTGCTTGTTCGAGCGCTTGTTCAATCAGCGTTGCTGCCTCATCCCAGCCCATAAACTTAAGCATTAAAACGGCACTTAAAATACTGCTACTTGGATTTGCTTTGTTTTGCCCTGCTATTCTCTCAAACGTACCATGAGTTGGTTCAAAAAATGCCACATCGTTATTTAAATTAGCAGCCGGCATAATGCCCACTCCGCCAACTTGTGCGCTGAGCATATCAGCTAAAAAATCGCCATTTTGGTTTGTGGTTGCTACCACATCAAATTGCTCTGGGTTCATTAAACATTGTTGCAACATGTTATCGGCTATCACTTCTTTAATAATTAAAGGCGATTTATTAGCGCGTGCTATTTCAAGCCAGCGTCCGTTTTCGTGTGGGGTAGCGTTAAACTCATTTTGCGCTAAGGCAAACCCCCAACGTTTAAAGGCACCATCGGTAAATTTAAGTACGTTTCCTTTATGCACAAGCGTTAACGATTCGCTGTTATTTTTAAGGGCATAATTAATTGCATAGCGTACTAGGCGCTCGGAGCCTTCTTTAGATATATTTTTTATACCTATGCCACAGTCTTGAGAAAACCTTAGGCGCGTTACTCCCATTTCTTCACATAAAAAGTCGAGCATTTTCTCGCTCTCTACGCTGCCAGCTTGCCACTCTATTCCTGAATATACATCTTCGCTGCTATCACGCAGCACTGTTATGTTAGTTAAAAATGGATTTTTTAACGGCGATGGCAACGCACTTAGCCCTTTAACAGTGCGCATATTTACAAATAAATCCATCTCGTGCCTTAGCGCCACATTTAATGAGCGAAAACCGCCGCCAAGAGGTGTAGTTAGCGGCCCTTTAATTGCTATTTTACACGCACGTACTGCGTTAATCGTCTCCTCTGGGAACCAATCGCCATCATATAACTTTGCTGCTTGCTCGCCGTTATATACTTGCATCCAGTGAATTTTTCGCTCCTTTACATAACAGTGTGTAATGGCATTATTCACCACATGCTGCATGGCAGGTGTGACCTCTTGCCCAACCCCGTCACCATTAATATAAGCAATAATAGGGTTTACAGGCACATGCCATTGGCCTTTAGCATCAATAGTAATATTTTGTCCGTGCTCAGGAATTTTAATATGCTGATAAGCCATGGTTAATACCTATACTAAAAATAGTGTTACCTAATTAAATCATGCTTGATTGAGCATGTATGCAATTTGCTTTTTATAATTGATATTAGTTAAAAAAATAACGAATAACATGTGCTTAATTACGTAAATAGTGGGTCTAGTATCAAGCGCGTATTTAGGAGGTATAAATGAAATTATTTTGGCTGTTATTGCTATTAATGTGCTCTTTAAAAGCCTCAGCTGTTGATGTGGTTATTCATAATTTAGACGCACTGACTACTAAGGGTCAAAAAACGGTAGCTACTTGGGTAAATCAAAGCCTTAAAAAAACACAAAATACCTTAGGCCCATTACAACAAAGCACCCTCCCTATTTATTTAAAGCCACAATATTTTGCTTTTGAACCCGTGCCATGGGCTAGCATAAAACGAAATAATCCCGATGGATTAGAGCTGCATATTGACCGCTACGCAAGTTTAAATGCATTTACAAAAGATTGGACGCTTTACCATGAGCTTTCACATTTATATTTGCCACTACTGCCTTACTCTGGCTTTTGGTTAAGCGAGGGGTTTGCCAGTTACATGCAAAACGTAATAATGCGCAACAGCGGTGTCATTAGCCAAGCGCAATTTGTTCAGCGCCTAAACGCAGGGTTTGATCGAGCACGCTTACAAACTAAAACAAAGCAACAGCCACTTAATAAACTTTCAAGTGATATGTGGAAGCAACGTGCACAACAGCGGGTTTATTGGACAGGAGCTGCATTTTTTGTAGAAGCCGATTTAGCCCTTCACAAACAAGGTAAAAGCGTTGCCGCTATAATAAAGCAATACCAACTATGCTGCAGAGCTGCGCGCACAAGTGCTAAAACGCTCATAAAAGAGCTAGATAAGCTCTCACGCAGTAGTATTTTTACTACCTTGTACGCGCAATATAATACGCGCACTGACTTTCCTGTTATTACTAAAACGCAGTTAAATACACTTTAAGTACTTTTAATAAGTGCGCAATACTCATCATATGCTTTTACATTGTAATTAGTAGAGTAAGCATTCATAAAAGCATGTAAAAACGGTGTTTTGTTACACGTAACTTGGCTTTTACTGGCTAAAGCACTTATCACTTCATCTACATTAAAATGCATTTCGGTATGTGGAAAAATAAACGTACAAGGTACTTTTGCCGCAATATCTAAATGATTTCTAATTTGTGAAGGGTAAAAGCCAATGAGCTTTTTTAGGTGTGGATTGCCTGTTAATAACTGTGCGCGCCACGCGGCACTTGCGCCTGCACTAAACCCTATACAGGCTGTTGGCTCTGTAAGGTTATTAAATACATTTAAGAGCTTAGCTACGTAATTGTCATGGCCACAGGAATTTATAAATTTATTATAATAATACTTTTCACTATCAAGGGGTTGCAGTTCTCCTTTGTAGGGGTCTATAACCTCTGTATTGCCTTGCATAATATCTAACAACCTCACTAAAGGTGCTGTTACACCATAAATATCGCTGACTATTATGTAATTCATACTTACCTTTTTAAGGTTAAAATCCATGCGTTTAAGCAGTTGATAAAATTAAGTATAAATAATTTTTAAATAAATAGCTTGCACACATTTTTTATTTAGGTTACCTTTCTTCTCTGGTTTTAAAAACCACCGCGGTTAACCTTTTTACCCTGATCCAGTAAGCCCCGCAAAACGTTTATTTTAAAGCTAAGTTATTGTACGGCGAGAACCCCTATTAATACCTTGATGATTTTTTTAATATCATCGCAAAAGTGTCATAAAGATCGTCAACACTGTAATGAAGCTAAACACAACATCGTTAATTTATTAACTGCATTTGGCTATAAAAAATAGCGCAGAGTAAATAACAAGAATAAAGTGAGTTTTATTATGTCTTATAAATACAATGGATCTATGATCCAAATTGCCCATCCGGTGCAATCAATTTCTGTAAACAAACAACGTGTTATTTTTAGTGATACACAAGGTTTGAAAAACGCAATGTTTCAAAAAGCAAGCGAAGCGCGCGAATTTGTAAAATGGTTAAAAGCCAACTAATCATTGCGAGCAATTAACTGCTTAAGCAGTTAATGTTAATAAAATGTGCCAGCTTTGTAGCTGGCATTTTACTTTGTTGCACTTAATTGACTACAATAGCGATACTTTCATTGTTTTAGGTAATTGTAGTAATGCTCCGTGCATTTTTGTGTATCACCTTATATTTAAGCATTTCTTCAGTCAGTTACGCCAATACGATTAACTGGCTAACACACGACTTTGCGCCCTATTACATTTTAAATGGAAAATACCAACACCAGGGGCGTGATGAAAGCGTTATAACCTTACTCGAGCAACAACTTGCGCACATCACGTTTAATCGCCTTGTTATCCCCTCTGGCAAAGTTACGCAAGAACTGGCCAACAAATCGGCCACACATTGTGCCCTATCACTTTATAAAAATGCATTTAGAGAAAAGTTTATTCACTTTAGCGAGCAAAGCTCAACCACGGGCCTTTCACCTTCCATTGCTATGCATAAAGGTTTGGCGCATTCACTAGAAGTGCCTAACTCAGAGCCGGTGTCGTTGCAGGATTTACTAGCAGAAAAAAAACTCACGTTAGGTGTATCTATGAACCGCTCATACGGCGAGCAACTCGACAGTGTAATAAATAACACCCCCGATGTTGATATTGTTATTCGGCCAACGCGCAATAGTTTAGCCAGCCTTACCTATATGCTTAATTTAAAGCGCTTAGATATTTTATTAGGTTACCCAAGTGAGCACCATTACTTAGCTAAATCTATGTACTTTGAAGAAAACCTAACTCAGCGAGCGATTGTTGAAGCGCCACCGTTAAGTTATGGCTATATTGGCTGCACTAAAAATGAGCAAGGAGCTAAAAATATTCAACTATTAGATGAGCAATTAAAAAAAATTAAGCAAACCGAGCAATACCATCAAGTAATGTTACGCTGGTTACCCCCACATTTAAAACCCTTATTAGAATCAAGAATTCACGCCACAAAAAACAAAAACGCCACTAACTAAAGTGGCGCTTTAATTTAATCTACGCTTTATTATTTACGCACACCTTCAATAGACAGCCCAATATCAACATGGGTAGACGCTGGGCCTAAATTATAATCAATGCCGTAATCGGTGAGTTTTAAACTGGTTTCGCCCTCAAAACCAGCACGGTAGCCACCCCAAGGGTCTTGCCCTTCTCCTACTTTATCCATTTCAAACGTAATGCGTTTAGTTACGCCATGTAAAGTAAAGTCACCCGTTACAGTGGCTGTATCATCATCGGTAAATTTCACATCGGTGCTTTTAAATGTTGCTGTTGGGTATTTATCTACATTTAAAAAGTCTTTACCTCGTAAGTGTTTATCACGCTCAGCATGGTTAGAGTCTAAACTTGCAGTATCTATATTTACTAAAATATTAGACCCTGTTTGCGTTTTAGCGTCGTAACTAAAGCTGCCATCAAAACGGTTAAATCGCCCGTGTAGCCAGCTGTAGCCTAAATGCTTAATTTTAAAGGTAACAAATGCATGCGCCCCTTGCGTATCAATTACATAATCTGCTGCATTTGCAGTGGCCGATAACATCATTACACCCGATAGAGCTGCACTTACTAGTCGTTTTTTCATGTTAGTATTCCTTTGGTTTGATCATTCTTGTTAAGGTTTTATCTTTATCAATAAAGTGGTGCTTTAATGCCCCCAGTGCATGCAAAACAGCCAAGCCAATTAATGTACACGCACCGTAGTAATGAATTTTTCCGGCAATATCGGCTTGTCCATCAAAGTTATAATCCAGAGCTGGTACATTAAATATCGAAAAAACGGCGATTGCTCTGCCATCGGCGGTAGAAATCAAATAACCCGCCACTACAATGACTGCTAAAATTAGGTACATAACAATATGCGCGGTATTTGCAATGTGGTTTACTGTTTTATTTTGACTAAGGGGGCGAGGTTTGGGGCTGAATACGCGCCACAAAATTCTAAAAATAAGCACTGCGGCTAGCGTTATACCTATACTTTTATGTAAATCCAATGAGCCTTTATACCAGCTATCGTAATAGGTTAGCTCAACCATGTATAAGCCCAAGCCAAATAAACCAAACACGGTCAAAGCCATCAACCAGTGTAAAATAATGGCAATAAGGCCATAAAATGTGGGCGTATTTTTAAACATGTGGGTTCCTCTAAATTCAATAATTTAAGAATATAGAGGGTGAAGAAAAACTAAAATAGCGTATACAAACAGCATCTGTGCATATACGCACATACAACTTGAGCTACAGGTTTTTGCTAGTTAGCTATTAGGCGTGTCGGTAAGGTTTATGTAAATTAAGCTATCAGGTGAGACTTGCAAACAGCTAATTAAGCCTTCTTTTATAAGCTCAAGCATAGCAATAAAGCTAACCACTACACCGCTTCGCCCTTCACTAAGGGTGAATAAATCGTTAAACGGCAGCGCTTTTTTTGCGTTACTCAGCTGGGCTAAAATTTGGCTCATCCGCTCACGGGTAGAGAGGATTTCTGCTGTCACTTGGTGATGCTCAAATGTTTTGGCGCGCGCCATCACGTCGCTCAGTGCTAACATTAAATCTTTTAACTCAAGCTCTGGCAGGTTTTGAGCGGTATTTTCAATAACCGGCATAGTTGCATGTGCTACGAAAATATCACGGCCTACACGGGGGATGGCATCTATATTTTCGGCTGCTTTTTTAAACTGCTCGTATTCTTGTAAACGCTTGATCAGTTCTGCGCGGGGGTCTTCCTCTTCTTCGAGCTCCTCGTGCACAGGCAATAACAGACGCGATTTTATTTGTGCCAATAACGCTGCCATTACTAAGTACTCACCGGCAAGCTCTAACTGAAACTCACTCATCATTTCTACATAACTGACATATTGCTCAGTAATGCTAAAAATAGAGAGTTCGAGCACATCTAACTTGTGCTTTTTTATTAAATACAGCAGTAAATCAAGCGGTCCTTCAAAGGTTTCCAAAATAATTTCAAGTGCATCGGGCGGAATGTATAAATCTTCAGGTTTATCTACAACGGCTTTGCCATGCAAAAAAGCCAGTGGCAGCTTTTGCTGCACTGGCTCACTTTGAGTCTTTTTTTCGCCCTGTGTTGAATCACTCACCAAGGTTACTCAAACGGGCTGGTATCGCCACACCCTACACGTAAAATGTGAATATCGTCTTCTGATAGGTCAATAACCGTGGTTGCTTGCTCTGCAAGGTGTCCGCCGTCAATAATTAAATCTACGTGTTTATCTAAACGCGTTAAAATTTCATCTGGATCTGATTCTGTAAACTCTTCTCCAGGTAAAATTAACGAACACGACATTAACGGCTCCCCAAGCTCTGCAAGTAATGCACATGCAATTGGATGCTCTATAACGCGCATACCAATGGTTTTTTTCTTATCGTTTAATAACCGCTTTGGCACCTCTTTTGTACCTTTAAAAATAAAGGTGTATGGCCCTGGCGTATTATTTTTAATAAGCCTAAACATTTGGTTATCTACACGGGCATAAGTTGCCAGCTCAGATAAATCACGGCATACCAGCGTAAAGTTATGGTGTTTTTCTATTCCACGAATACGCTCAATGCGCTCTTTTGCTTGCTTATTACCGAGGTTACACCCTATCGCGTAGCCCGAATCTGTTGGGTATACAACAACCCCGCCCTGTTTAATAATATCAACCGCTTGGCTAATAAGTCGTGGCTGTGGGTTTGCTGGGTGAATATGAATTAATTGACTCATGATAATGCTCCTTCTTGCCCTTCCCACACTTGCCAAACCCCTTGGCAGTCTTTGGGTAAGTATAAGTTTTTACCTAGCTCTAAATAACTAGTTGGAAAATGAAAGTCAGAACCTTGCGAGCACAATAAACCGTACTCTTGGCTCAATTGCCCTAAAAATTGGCGTTCAGTGGGCGCTTGTTGCGGCTGCGCAACTTCCATGGCATCGCCCCCGTCACTTTTGTATTGCACAAGTAACTTACGTAACCATTTATTAGACATTTGATAACGCCCTGGGTGTGCAAGTACCGCAACCCCACCTGCAGCATGAATGGCGCTAATGGCTGTTTGCATATCACACCAATTGCTTGGAACATAACCTGTTTTGCTGCGCCCTAAGTATTTTTTAAAAACCCCAGGAAAATTTTTAGCAACGCCTCTTTCAATCAATGCACGCGCAAAATGGGCACGGGTAATTTGGGCGTTTTCTGCCAGCGCCTTGGCTTGCTCGTAAATGCCATCAAAACCGTTTTTTGCCAGCCTTTTGCCAATTTCAATGGCGCGTTCATCACGCTTTTGCTGCTGCGCCGATAACAATGATGTAAGGGCATTGTTGTTTATATCAATATTTAGCCCAACAATATGTATTTCAAAGCTTTCCCACTTGGTAGAAATTTCTACGCCAGATATAAGCTTAAGCGGTAAGTTTTCTGTTTCGATAAACGCTTTTGCCGGCGTAATAGCAGCCACAGTGTCGTGATCGGTTATCGCAAACACATCAATGTTTTTTTCTACGGCGCGGTTTAATAATTGCTCAACTGTTAAATGTCCGTCTGAATGCGTTGTATGGCTGTGTAAATCGTATTTTATCAAAAGAAAACTGCTTAAATTTAAGGGTAATAGATGTTTATATAAGTATAACAACTTTTTTGACTAAATTGTTTTAAATAAACACTTGACACAAAAGCGCTAAATACGTTTTACTGTAGCCACTTTAAGACACATTAAGAATTAATAAAAATGATCAATTCAATTCAACACACTATTTGGTGGTGGCACTCATAATTTTTGGGTGATGAATTGTCGTGTCTAGCAAATATTCAAAACCCGCAACTATGCGGGTTTTTTTATAACTAAATTTTACGTATTTAATTTTTTATTTTGAGGCAAAAAAACATGAATAACGGTCTTACTCTTACACATCGTTGGTGGTGGCGCCTGATATAGCGGGACGGTAATGATCTGTTTGTAATTTAGATATCGTTATTCAAACCCCGCATTGCAAAAGCATTGCGGGGTTTTATTTTTTGAGGGAATGAGGTTTGATTTTTAGTCATATAACTACCACACCAGGCGAAGTTACTAGCATAACGCAAGTACGCGACTACATTAGTAGCCCACTTGCACTTTATGCAGCACTTGATAAGCCTAATTCGCTACTGCTTGAATCAGCCGAAATTGATTCTAAAGACAGTGTCAAAAGCTTAATTTTAGTTGACTGCGCGCTGCGCATTGTTTGCCAAGGTAAAACCGTCACGGTAAGTGCTCAATCTAATAACGGTAAACAGTTACTGCCGTATTTAAGAGCCAATGTACAAAGCTGCGATGCAACCTTAACCGACACAAGCCTAACTCTTGTTTATAAAGGCGGCTCTAATGACATTGACGAGGCAAGTAAACTGGTTGCCGATAATGCATTTAGCGCACTACGCACCTGTATAAACAGTATCAAAAGCACCACCGAAAACCCGTTTTCGGTATTTTTAGGCGGTGTATTTGCTTACGACATGGTGGCTAATTTTGAGCAGCTAAGCGACGTACCCGATGGCGAAAACACCTGCCCAGACTACGTATTTTACTTAGCCGAAACCTTAGTGGTTATCGACCATCAAAAACAAACCACCGAGCTTATTGGTAATGTGTTTAATGGCCCAGACGTACACGCTAATTGTTTTGAGGTAGGTAAAGAGCTAGAACGATTAAATGCCTTATGCGACAATGCAGAAGAGTTTAGTGCGCCTATGCAAACAGGTACTTGCGATGTAAGTGTTGATATAAGCGATGAAACTTACTGCGAGCAAGTGGTTAAGCTTAAAAAGAACATCGTTGATGGTGATATTTTTCAGGTTGTGCCTTCGCGCACGTTTTCACTGCCCTGCCCTGATTCATTGCACGCATATAGCCAGCTTAAAAAGCAAAACCCAAGCCCTTATATGTTTTATATGCGCGATGAAGAATTTGCTTTATTTGGCGCCTCACCTGAGTCTGCGCTTAAATACGAAGTGCAAAGCAAACAAGTTGAAGTTTACCCTATTGCCGGTACTCGCCCACGTGGAAAATTTGCCAATGGCGCAATCAACCCAGATTTAGACAGCCGTATTGAGCTTGAACTAAGAAACGATCAAAAAGAGCGTGCAGAGCATTTAATGCTAGTTGATTTAGCCCGTAACGATGTGGCACGCATCAGTGTAGCCGGCACGCGCCATGCAAAAGAGCTATTAAAAGTAGACCGCTACTCGCAAGTAATGCACTTGGTTTCTCGCGTGGTGGGCACATTAAAGCCTGAGCTTGATGCACTACACGCTTACCAAGCGTGTATGAACATGGGCACGCTGGTAGGCGCTCCGAAAGTACGCGCTGCCGAACTTGTACGCCAAACCGAAGGCAAACGCCGTGGCAGCTACGGTGGCGCAGTAGGCTATTTAACAGGCGATGGTGCAATGGATAGCTGCATTGTTATTCGCTCAGCGTTTGTTAAAAATAATACCGCGTATGTGCAAGCAGGTGCCGGTGTCGTTTACGATTCTGATCCACAAGCCGAAGCTAACGAAACCCGCGCTAAAGCTCAAGCGGTGATCACCGCCATAAAATCGACTTATGAGGCGGTATAAAATGAGCACAGCAAACCCAATGAAAATATACTTTTTAGATAACTTTGATTCGTTTAGCTACAACCTTGTTGATGAACTAACCATGCTGGGCTGTGAGCTTGTGGTATACAGAAATAACATAAGCGCAGAGGTTATTTTTAATAAAATGCGCCAAGAGCCTGGGCAAGTATTATTAGTGCTTTCGCCAGGACCTGGTGCACCCAGTGATGCAGGTTGCTTAATGGAATTAATCGAACTGGCTAAAGGTCACTTCCCCATGCTGGGCATTTGCCTTGGGCAACAAGCACTTACACAAAGTTATGGCGGAGTAATCGGCCACGCTGGCGAAACCGTACATGGTAAGTCATCAATCATTAATTTAAACCCGCACCCGGTGTTTGAAGGAATGGGCAACACCATGCCCGTAGCCCGTTACCATTCATTAATGGCAACCAAGGTGCCTGAAAATATTGAGGTAATTGCACAATTTGACGATATTCCTATGGCCATATATCACCACGACGATAAAGCGTTAGGTTATCAATTTCATCCTGAGTCAATACTTACGCCAAATGGTGCAATGCTACTTCAACAAAGTGTTGCGTACTTAACGCGCACCAACTAATAGAGGACATTATGAGTACCCAAGCACAAGAGACCATAAATGTTCAATACGCTATTGAGCAACTTATTCAAGGCAAGTCGTTAAACTATGCCCAATCAAACGCATTATTTAACCAAATAATGCAAGGTAACATGAGCGAAATAGAGCTCACTGCATTGCTAATCAGCCTTAAAATAAAAGGCGAAGTAAGTGATGAAATTGCCGGCGCTGCAGCGTCAATGCGAGAAAACGCCGTTGCCTTTACAACCGCTAGCACGCAACTTGCCGATAGCTGCGGCACCGGGGGCGATGGCTCAAACACGATTAATATTAGTACTACCGCGGCGATTGTTGCAGCTGCCGCGGGTATTAATATGGTAAAACATGGTAATCGCAGTGTATCGAGTAATTCGGGCTCTGCTGATTTATTAAAAGCACTGGGCATTAATATTGATATGAGCCCAGCACAGGCTGCACATTGCCTTGAGCAAACCCATTTTACCTTTTTGTTTGCACCGCATTATCACAGTGGTGTACGCCACGCGATGGGCGTACGTACTGCGCTTAAAACACGTACCATTTTTAATATTTTAGGCCCGCTTGCTAACCCTGCTGCACCACACGTGCAATTACTGGGTGTTTACGATGAGTCTTTATGTATGCCAATGGCGCAAACACTTAAAACTTTAGGCACTAAGCGTGCGATGATAGTGCATGGTTCTGGCACTGACGAAATAGCCCTGCACGGCCCAACTAACGTAGTTGAGCTAAACAATGGCGAAATAACGCAGTACACATTAAACCCAAGCGACTTTGACCTTGCAAACTATTCACTTGAACAACTAGCCGGTGAAGGCCCACAATATAACGCAAATGCGAGCCTCGCTATTTTACAAGGTAAAGGCAGTGATGCGCACAATGCTGCAATCGTGGTCAATGTGGCTGCACTTTTATACCTAAGCGGTAAAGTACAGTCATTAAAAGAAGGCGCACAACAGGTACAAACATTACTAAGTTCAGGCAAAGCCATGAACACATTAAATGCAATTATTGAGGTAAGTCATGGCTAATGTATTAGACAAAATTGTTGCTGATAAAAAACAAGAGCTAATAGAGCGTAAAGCCGCGCGCCCACTAGAGAGCTTTAAACACTTAGCAGTGCCAACCAGCCGCAGCTTTTATAAAGCGTTAGCAAAGCCGGGTACGCAGTTTATTTTAGAATGTAAAAAAGCATCTCCTTCAAAAGGACTAATAAGAGAGCCGTTTGATTTAACCGAGATCACCTCTGTTTATAAAAAATATGCTAGCTGCATGAGCGTACTTACAGATACTAAATACTTTCAAGGTAGTTTTGATTATTTAGAGTTTGTACGTAGCCAAGTAGAGCAACCACTTATTTGTAAAGACTTTTTTATTGATGAGTACCAAGTTTACATGGCACGTATTTATGGCGGCGATGCTATATTACTAATGCTTTCAGTGCTTGATGATGAACAATATAAAGCGCTACATGCAGTTGCCGACTCGCTTAACATGTCGGTATTAACCGAAGTCAGTAACGAAGAAGAAGTACATCGTGCCCTTGCACTTGATGCGCAAATTATTGGTATTAATAACCGTGACCTTCGCGATTTAAGCACTGATTTAGCCACCACCGAAAAGCTACGTACGCTTATCCCACAAGATAAAGTGGTTATCTCAGAGTCAGGTATTTACACTCATCAAGATGTTAAACGTTTAGCGCCATTATGTGATGGCTTTTTAATTGGCAGTTCTTTAATGGCTGAGCGCGATTTAGAACAAGCCTGTAAAAAAGTGATTTTAGGTGATAACAAAGTGTGCGGTTTAACCCGAGCACAAGACGTACAGGCCGCTTACAACAACGGCGCAGTGTACGGTGGACTCATTTTTTACCCTAAATCGCCTCGTTATGTTGATTTAGATTGTGCGATTGAGCTGAGCCAAAGTGCGCCACTTAAATTTGTCGGTGTTTTTGTTAATGCAAGCCCGCAGCAAGTGGTACAATACGCGCACGAACTAAAACTTGCCGCAGTACAATTACACGGTCAAGAAAGTGACGATTACATTGCCGCATTACGTACACAGTTACCTAAAGGTTGTGAAATTTGGAAAGCACAGGCAATTAAAGATACATTGCCTACCCCAGCTACGGGCGTAGACCGCCATCTTTATGATACCCACAGCGATACACAAGCCGGTGGTACAGGTAAAGCATTTGATTGGGCAGTACTGCGCGACGCAACAACCCCCTTTATGCTAGCGGGTGGCTTAAATCCAGACAATATAAAAGACGCGCTTTCTCAAGGTGCCCTAGGCCTTGATTTAAATTCAGGCGTTGAAGAATCTGCGGGTAAAAAGTGCCCTATCAAATTACAAAATGCTTTTACAAGCATCAGAAATTATTGAGGTTATAATGCAAAATCCAGCTTATTTTGGCGAGTTTGGCGGTATGTTTGTACCTGAGCTACTTGTCCCTGCGCTTAAGCAGTTAGAGAACGAATTTAACAAAGCACAAAAAGACCCTGAATTTCAGGCTGAGTTTACAAAATTATTAAACGAGTATGCCGGTCGCCCTACGCCGCTTACTTTAACGCGTAATTTAATTAAAAATCCTAAAGTAAAACTTTACCTAAAACGTGAAGATTTACTGCACGGCGGCGCACACAAAACCAACCAAGTACTTGGTCAAGCGTTGCTAACTAAACGTATGGGTAAAAAAGAAGTTATTGCCGAAACTGGAGCGGGCCAACATGGCGTGGCAACAGCCCTAGCCTGTGCATTACTTGGCTTAAAATGCCGCATTTATATGGGTGCTAAAGACGTTGAGCGCCAACAGCCTAATGTATTTAGAATGAAATTAATGGGCGCAGAGGTTATTCCGGTAACAGCCGGCTCTGGCACATTAAAAGATGCGGTAAACGAAGCGCTCCGTGACTGGTCTGCAAACTACCAAGACGCTCATTACTTACTTGGTACCGCAGCGGGTCCTCACCCATTCCCAACAATTGTACGAGAGTATCAAAAAATCATTGGTGAAGAAGCTAAACAACAAGTAATAAAAGCAGAAGGACGCCTACCAGATGCCGTACTAGCCTGTGTTGGCGGTGGCTCTAATGCCATTGGTATGTTTACTGACTTTATTGACGAGCCAAGTGTAAAACTTATTGGTGTAGAGCCTGCAGGTAAAGGCCTAGATACCCACGAGCACGGCGCTACAATTTGTAAAGGTACTAAAGGTATATTGCACGGTACCTATACGTACATTATGCAAAATGACGATGGCCAAATTGAAGAGTCATACTCAGTATCTGCCGGTCTTGATTACCCTGCAGTTGGACCACAGCACGCGTTTTTACACGAAACAGGCCGTGCTCAATATGTGGGTATTACCGATACAGAAGCCCTTGACGCGTTCCAAGCACTGGCTAAAAACGAAGGCATTATTCCAGCTCTTGAATCAAGCCATGCCCTTGCTTATGCGCTTAAATACGCCGAAGAGCAAACAGAAGAAAGCATTTTAGTGGTTAACTTAAGTGGCCGTGGCGATAAAGATTTAACCCACGTACACAGCGTTTTATCACAAGGAGGTCAGCTATGAGCCAGTTAAATACAGATCGTTACGGTAAAACCTTTGCTGCACTTAATGAGCAAAAACAAGGTGCATTTGTGCCATTTGTTACCATTGGCGACCCAGGTAAAGAGCAAAGTATTGCCATTATTAAAAGCTTAATTGATGGCGGCGCGGATGCACTGGAGCTAGGTATTCCGTTTTCGGACCCAATCGCCGATGGCCCCGTTATTCAAGCGGCGAATATTCGTGCTCTCGATGTAAACATTAACACGCAAGATTGCTTTGATATTATTAAAGAAATACGCGATTACAATGCAGATATTCCAATTGGCTTATTATTGTATTCAAACCTTGTGTTTAAACGCGGTTTAGAAACATTTTATAAAGATGCAAAAGCGGCGGGCGTAGACTCTATTTTAGTTGCTGATGTACCACTGCATGAGTCTAAAATGTTTAGAAAAGCAGCCATGGCAAACGGTGTAGACCCAATATTTATTGCCACACCCAATGCCGATGACGATACTCTGCGCCAATGTGCATCTTACGGCCGTGGCTACACGTATTTATTATCGCGTGCGGGTGTTACCGGCACCGATACTAAAGCGCAAATGCCAGCGGGTAACATAGTAACTAAGCTAAAAGAATACCATGCAGCCCCTGCTTTATTAGGCTTTGGTATTTCTACTCCCGATGATGTAAAAGCCGCCCTAAATGCCGGTGCAGCTGGTGCTATTTCAGGCTCGGCCGTTGTTAAAATTATTGAAGCCAACCTTAATGATTTAGATGCGATGACAACGCAGTTAAAAGCGTTTGTAGCTGATATGAAAGCGGCCACCGCACTGTAAAAAATTAAAATTTACGCATTAAAAAAGGGCATTTTCAATGCCCTTTTTTATTAAGCTCTAAACTTAGTGAGCTTGATGCTTACCTTCTAAAATTTCTTCAATAAATTTTGCATTAAATGCTTCTAAATCTGCAGGGCTGCGGCTTGTTACTAAGCCTTGGTCTACACTCACCTCTTCATCAACCCAGTTTGCACCAGCATTGATTAAATCACTTTTAATGCTTGGGAATGATGTAACGGTACGGTCGCGTAATTTATTAATTTCGGCAAGTAACCAAGGGGCATGGCAAATAGCTGCAACGGGTTTGTTTTTCTCGGCGCCAAAAAAACCGTCTATAAACGCTTTTGCGTGCTTATCTTGGCGTAACGTATCAGGGTTAAATAAGCCACCTGGCAGCATAAGCGCATCGTAATCGCTGGCACTGGCATTTGTAACAAGTTTATCTACGCTTACTTTGTCGCCCCATTTATCTTCATCCCAGCCGGTGATTTCACCCTCTTTTACCGACACAATATCGATATCGGCGCCGGCATTAAGTAAAGCATCACGTGGAGATAATAGCTCACTTTGCTCAAAGCCATCGGTGGCTAAAATAGCAATTTTTTTGCCTTGTAAACGAGTGCTTGTTTGTAATGTAGACATAGAGATCTCCTTATTGCGTTTAATAAAATGTTTCAATCACCCTATTAAAAGCATAACCGATGCCAAATTTAACCTATTGAAAATAAAGATGAATATAAATTAAAGCTATCAAAGCTATGTAAATCATTTAGAGGGTTTGAATAATCTACATAGCTTAATTTAAAGTGCGTATTAAAAACCAGCACACAAGCTTTGCTTACAAGATGAAGTAGTTAGGCATTAACTAAAAGCTGGGGATTTATTTTCTAGACGCACCCTTTTAGCCGGGTGCGCAAAACTATAATTTTGTGATTAATAGCGCTAACTAAACCTAAAAAGGTAACCGGGCTATTAGCAAGTATTGGTTGCAGGAACTAGTCGCTGGTACTGATCACTGGTACCGGTCAATGCAAGTTGCTATTTAAAGGAGATCTTTTAATGCTTTGGCAGGTTTAAATACGGGTTTGTTAGCGCCTTCTATTTCAATGCTTTCGCCTGTTTGTGGGTTACGCCCAGTGCGCGCTGGGTAGTAGCTTAAAGCGAATGTACCAAATCCATTTATTTGCACTTGGTCGCCTTCAGACAGCGATTTAGTAATTACTTTTTGTAAGCTAGTAAGGGCTGCTTGTGTGTCTTTTTTTGTTAGTTCACTGCGTTTTGCTATTTGGGCAACAAGTTGTGCTTTGTTCATTGTAGGCTCCTAAATGCACACTTAATCAGTGTTGGTTAAGTGTGGGAATATGATGATGGATAATTAAAGCCACGCAGGCTAAGGCTTACAGGGCAACAAGTCAACCTTGTAGTTGCCTAGTGTTATGTGGTAAAAACTTCCCTGACTTCTTTTTGTATAATTTAGGTAGTATATGCACGCATTGATTGAATACATCCCGCTAATATTATTTTTTGCGGTATTTAAATTAGTTGATATTTACTGGGCAACAGGCCTTTTAATGGCCACTACGCTTATTCAAGTTGCGTATAGCTACTTTAAGCACGGCCATGTACCTGCCCGCCAATGGCTATTTTTTGCTATTGCAGCGGTGTTTGGCACATTAACCTTAGTACTCCACGATGAGCAATATATAAAATGGAAAGCCACGTTAATTTACGCCGGCCTAAGCCTTACCTTATTAATTAGCCGCTACGTGCTGAATAAAAATCTTGTTAAAAAAGCACTTAGCTCAATCCTCGAAAACGCCAACGACTCTAAACAGGCGATTGAAGTACCTGAGCCGGTGTGGAATAAGCTTAACTTAATGTGGGTTGCCATTACCGCAGGTATTGCAGTACTGAATATTTACATTGCGTATAATTTCTCACTCGATTTTTGGGTTAACTTTAAAGTGTTTGGTTTAATGGCCATTACCTTTGTGAGTATTTTGATCACTATTTTTGCTTTGTATAAATACTTCCCTGATGAAGAAGAACCCGCAAAGTAAAACACCTTCGTCATAAAAATGTCGTCTTTGCTTGATAGCGTGTAAAAAAAATCAATCAGAGACGACCTTGAACGCCAATCAATACCGCTGGTTTGAATTTACCCTAATATTTGTTTTATTGCCTTTAATAGGCTTTACCCTTCGTAGTTACCTAGCTAACTGGCTAATACCCGCACTAATTGTTTTAATGAGTGTGTGCTGCATGTTATTACTGAACGACCCTCACTTTAAGCGATTTAGACTCACAAGCCTGGGGCAGTTTTCTGCAGTAAAGCGCCGTTTATTTAGTTTCTTTTTTTTAGGAGCGCTTTTTTCAGGCGTGTTTTACGGCATTATTCACCAAGAAAACTGGTTTAGCATGCCGCTGCACTCATTTTATAACTGGCTACTTTTACTGCTTCTATACCCGCTGCTGTCGGTATTACCACAAGAGCTAATTTTCAGAACCTACTTTTTTCATCGCTATAAACGCATTATGCCCAAAAAAAGAGTGCGTATAGTGGTAAGCGCAACGGTGTTTGCCCTTGCCCATATTGTGTATGCCAATTGGGTGGCTGTAGGCTTAGCATTTTTAGGCGGGCTATTATTTTCGTTTACCTACGCGCAAAGCCGTTCAACCATAGTGTGTGTAATTGAGCATAGCTTATGGGGATTGTGGATGTTTACACTGGGGATTGGCAGTTCATTAGACTCAGGAGCTATCAGCTAACAAGCTAAGCCGCTATTTAAAACACAAAAAAGCCGCGTTAATACGCGGCTTTTGGCAACTTTTTTATAGCCTAAAATCCAAATAACTTAAAGGCAAAAAACTTAGTCGCTACTGTGTTAATAAATATGGCTAATAAAATAACCGGAATAAACGTAGAAAGCGAAAAGTTAACGTATTTTTCCATAAAGCTACCGGCGTAATTTGGTGAGCCTTGGCTTAGCTCATCTGTTAGGCGCGCTTTTTTCCAGCGGTACATAACAAATAAACACACCATTAAACCATTCAGTGGCAATATAGTGTCGTAAAATACATCATAAACAATATCAAAAAAGCTTTTATTACCGCTGCCGTAACTAGTAAACGACGTTAGGCTGTCAATCATACCAAACGACATAGTACACAATATAGTTAACACACCTGTGGCTAGCGTTAAAATACCTAAGGCTTTTTTACGGCTGATCCCTTTGCGGTCGCTAAGGGTCGCTGTAGGAACTTCTACAATTGATACAAGCGAAGTAATCGCTGCAAAAAACACTAATAAAAAGAACGAAAACGCCACTGCAGACGCGCCAAAGTAACCAATGTCATTTTGTAGTGCTAATAAAATTTTAGGTAAGTACACAAATATCATCGATACAGACGAGTCAGAAAGTGCGGCTGGGTCGGTATTAGGATCAAAACTAAATATTGCCGGTAACACCATTAAACCAGCAACAAATGCCACTAATGAGTCGGTAATAGCCACCATTTTTGCACTGCCAACAATGTCATCTTTTTTAGATATGTAAGAAGCGTACGTCATTAAAATACCCATACCTAGCGATAGTGAGAAAAACGCTTGGCTTAGTGCACCATTAAGCACGCTGGCGCTCATTTTAGAAAAATCAGGAATAACATAATATTTAACACCAGCCATGGCGTTATCAAGCGTTAATACATACGCTACAAGGGCAAGCAACATAACAAATAAAGCCGGCATTAAAAACTTAGCGGCTTTTTCAATGCCTTGTTTAACCCCACCCAATAAAATAAGGTTAACAATAATAACGACCACCGCCATGTAGCCAAAAACAGTGTAGCTATTTATAAAGCTGCCAAAATGGCTCGGATCTGCCAATGCATCTAAATTACCCATGGCGGTTTGGCTTAAGTAACCAAAAATCCACACGGTAATAACCATGTAAAATACGGCAATCATAAACGGCGTTAATACAGCCAAAAAGCCTGCAAACTTCCATTTTTTGTCGTTATTTGCCAGCGCTTTGTATGAACCAAGTGGATCTTTTTGCGCGTTACGACCCATGGCCATTTCAGCCATCATTACCGGTAAACAAATAAAAGCAACAAACAAAGCGTATACAAGTAAAAATGCACCACCACCATTTTTAGTTGCCGACACAGGAAAACCTACTAAGTTGCCAATACCCACTGCCGAACCTGCTGCAGCCAGTATAAAGCCAAGACGGGAGCTAAAATGCTCTCTATTATTGCTCATGTATTAACCTTGTTATTTTTAAGTTATTCAAGCGACTCTACCAGTGTTGTGCCGCGCTTTTCAAGCAATTACACACTAAAAATAATTAATAACTGTAAACCTAGCTTTAACGGTAATTTGTTCACCAACTATCAACGTTGTGCTAGTATTTGCGTTATTAAACTTAACATTTTTTTGAGAATTACTATGTTGTACATGATTTATTCAACCGACGTTGAAAACAGCTTACCGCTTAGAAAAGAAGCCCGTCCCGCCCACTTAGCACGTTTAAGCGAACTTGACTCTCAAAACCGTTTATTTGTTGCCGGCCCACTACCAGCAATCGACAGTGAAGACCCGCAAGATGCTGGATTTACAGGTTCATTAGTCATTGCCGAATTTGATTCACTTGAAAAAGCACGTGAATGGGCAGCCTCTGATCCATACGTTGCAGCCGGCGTTTACGCAAACACCGTTGTAAAACCATATAAAAAAGTATTACCAGCGTAACGAACACCCTGAATTTAAAACGTTATTTAATTCAGGGTTGGTTCACTGCTAATTAATTAAGCTGGCGAACGTAAAAGCGCATATTGGACGTTTTTACTTGAGTTTTAGTAGCTTAGTTAATTAGAATAGCTGGGTTTGATCTAGGAGTTCCCGTCATGCGTGTATTATTAACCCTTGGTTTAATTGCCTGTATTAGCGTCAGTGGCGCCGTACACGCAAGTTCGACTGTTACCAAAGCAGTTAAAAAAACTGAGATCAGCAAAAAGAAAGCCGTAATACTTGCAAAAGAAGAAACTGACGGTAAAACCTTAAAAATTACAGAACAAGCAAAATTTTATACTGTACGTATACTCAAATCTGACGGCCACGTCGTTGATTTACATATAAATAAAAAAACCGGCGAAGTGAAAAAGGATTAGCAAATGCGAATTTTAGTTATAGAAGATGATTTACACTTAGCAGACAACCTACGTAATGCTTTAGAGAAAGAACGTTACAGTGTTGATTTATGTCACGATGGCGAAGCTGGCCTATTCCATATTACAGAGTACCCGCTAGATATGGCGGTGGTTGATTTAGGCTTACCAAAAATTGACGGTATTGAGCTAATCAATAAAGCACGTGCACAAGGCGTGACAATCCCTATTTTAATCTTAACGGCGCGCGACCGCTGGCAAGACAAAGTTGAAGGCCTAGATGCAGGTGCCGACGACTACTTAACCAAGCCGTTTCATGTGGAAGAATTAATTGCGCGTTGTAACGCACTTATTCGCCGCAGTGCTGGTAAAGCAAACCCTGAAATGACAGCTGGTCCGATTAAAATTCATACTCGCTCGCAACAAGTTTGGGTTAACGACAAAGAACTTAGCCTTACTGCTTATGAGTACAAAGTACTTGAGTATTTAATGGTTAACCCGCAAAAAGTAATTTCTAAATCAGAACTTACTGAGCACATTTACGACCAAGATTTCGATCTTGATTCTAACGTTATCGAAGTATTTGTACTTCGTCTGCGTAAAAAATTAGACCCTGAAGGCACATTAAACCCAGTAGAAACACTACGTGGGCGTGGTTACAGGCTTAAAAGTCAGTGGTAGCATCGCAAATATCGCTTAAAATAAGGCAAGGATTTATCCTTGTCTTTGTTTTATTGGTGGCACTGCCCATTTTGTTTTACTCGATTGGTAAAGCGTATTACGCCTCATTAGTCGAAACCACCGAAAAAAATCTAGAAGCCCACTTATACTCTCTTATTTCTGAAGTCGACTTTACTGAGCGCGGCATTATTATGCCCAGCACAATTTTAACGCCTGAGCTTAATAACTTAAATTCAGATACCTACGCCATGATTTACCGCGATGATGTACCTGTGTGGCACTCAGAGTCGGCAGTAAACGTAAACTTTAAACCCGAGTACATAGAGCCTAAAGCAGGTGCAGCCGACTTTAGGCGTGTGGTTTACAACAATGCAGTTTACTGGCAATTAAGCCTAACGGTCATTTTAAATAATATTGACCAATCTGAGCAGGCACGTTTTATATTACTCAAACGAAACGATGCATTGCTAAGGTTAATGGATGGCTTTAAGCAAACCCTAGTCGATTGGATGTTTATAATGGGTATTGCGATTGCCGGTTTAATGGCAATTGGATTTATTTGGAGCGGCCGGCCGTTACAACGTCTTGATAAAGAAATAAAAGCCATTGAGTCGGGCGATATTCAAGAAATTAAAGGCTTATACCCTGTAGAGCTGCAAACAATTAAATCAGACCTAAACTTATTACTAGAGTCGCAGCAACGTCAAAAAGAGCGCTACAGAGCCTCTTTAAGTGACCTAGCACATGCATTAAAAACCCCCCTTGCGGTATTAAAATCAAGCCCGCTTGCTAATGATGCCGATGCCCAAGAGCAACTTGATAGAATAAATGTGATGATCGAGCATCAGTTAAAGCGTGCAGCTACTGGCGCATCAGACACATGGAAAAAGCAAACTCCAGTTAAACCTGTGGTTGATTCTATTTTAAGTGCAATGGCCAAGGTATACCGCGATAAAGACATTATATTTAATTGTACCGTGACCGATAAAGATTACTTTTTAGGTGACCAAACAGATTTAATGGAGTTACTGGGTAATTTAATTGATAACGCTTGTAAAGCGTGTCGCTCGCAAGTAGAAATACAGGTCATTCAAAGTAAAACACTGTGCATAGGCATTAGTGACGATGGGCCCGGTGTACCCGAGGATAAACGCGAGTCTTTATTAACCCGTGGTACCCGCCTTGATACTTACGAAAGCGGCCACGGTGTTGGCATGGCGATAGTCTCTGACTTGGTTAAATCTTATAACGGACACTTAACGATTAATAAGTCGGACACCTTGGGCGGCGCACAATTTATTTTAGAGTTTAATTACAATGATAAAAAATAGCCTTTTAATCACACTTGCGAGCCTATTAGCCCTAAGTGCTAATGCCAGTGCCAGTGCCAGTGCGCAAGCACAGTGTACGCTTGAGCAAAACGCAACGCCAAGCCAAACTAAACGCTATACGCAGTGTTTAGACACCCAAATAAATCAGGCTAAATACAATCAGGGTACTTGGGTTCAAAAACGTAAATATGAACTCACTAAATTAGAAGAGCAAAGCGGAAATACGCAAATACTCATGTTGTTTAAGCGCAGCGTCGACAACCATCAAAAGTATATTGAAGCAAGCTGCCAATGGCGCTATATATTAAAACTGCCAAATGCCAGCCAAGCCGCTATTGATTACAAATTATGTGAACTTGCACTTATTGAACAGTTTACTCAAGTGCTTAAAAAGCCACTTTAAACGGGGATTAACACCCATAAAAAAAGCGATTAATACTGTGTATTAATCGCTTTTTTTGTATCAATTATTTAATCAAATACGCAATTTTAAGCTTTGAAAACCAATTGATATTATTTATCGTCTATCGACTCACCAGTACCAAGTAGCGTGGCAACCCAACGCCCTTCATCACTTGCCTCTAGGGCTATTTTAACAATCATGGTAAGCGGTACCGATAGCAACATGCCTACAGTGCCTAATAACCAACCCCAAAATATTAACGACAAAAACACCACCAAGGTAGAAAGCCCAAGCCCTTTACCCATAAATTTAGGCTCTACAATGTTACCCATTACCGTATTAATAATTAAATACCCTGCACCTACAAGCCCGGCTGTTAATGGTCCTTGTGTGATCAGTGCTAACAATACAGCTGGTACTGCGGCAATAATAGAACCTATATTAGGAATATAATTAAACATAAAGGCCAACACGCCCCACAGCACAAAGTAGTCAACATCTAAAATCCATAAATAAAATGCTGCAATAATACCGGTGGCTAAACTCACTAATGTTTTAATTGCCAAATACGAATTAATAGAAACCAAAAAGCGGTCAATTTGCTCCATTTTTCTGTCTGGGTCGGCAACTGCCATATGAATTTTTTTGCTTAATGCAGGCCCTTCAAAAAGCATAAACACCACAGTTAAAATTATTAAAAACATGTTTGCCATTACGCCACCTAAGCCGGTAAGCATATTCGTGGCTACATCAACCATTTTACCTGGGTCAAACATAGAGAGAATTTGATCTCTATCGATTAAGATATTGTATTGCGATGCAAGATCGACCAGCCACACAAACTCTTCTTGTAATTGGGCTTTATATTCAGGAAGTTGCTGAGAAAAGTCGTTTACGGATTGCCCTACAAGGCCGCCTAAGCTAACACCTAAGCCCACAATGATAAGCACCACAATAACAACAGAAACCCCTTTAGGGATCCGATAGCGACCAAAAAATGTGATCAGCGGGTTGCATACAATGGCAATAAACGCCGCCAAAATAAAGGGAATAATAATAACACTTGCGGCCTTAATACCGGCTAATACAACCACCAGGGCTGCAAATATTATTAAGCTTTTATTTACGCCAGTTAAACTTGCCAACGCGCCAATCCTTTTCTTATGAAATTCGCTTTAGTGTAAGGCAAAAACTAATTAAATGAAATATTTACAAAGTGATCGTTGTTTTTTAGTTAACGTAATAATTTGCATTAAGATAGTTTAGATAGTATACATTTTAAACAAATCGTACACTTAAAATTGGTAAGATTTTTATGCATATTTTTTTTACAGGCGCTACAGGCCTAATAGGTAAACACTTAACGCCTTTTTTGCTACATCATCATAAAGTAACCGTACTGAGCCGAAATAAAACCAAAGCCCATGTATTGCTTGGTCATAATATTGATGTAGTAAGCACCGTTGATGAGGTTAATTTTAACCATGTTGATACTGTAATTAATTTAGCCGGCGAACCTATCGTCAACAAACGCTGGACGCAGGTACAAAAACAAACAATTAAAAACAGCAGAATAAACCTTACCACGCAAATCAGCGATGCTATTTTAAATTGCAGCACGCCCCCTGCTACATTTATATCTGGTAGTGCCATTGGCTATTATGGCCGCCAAGGCGATACCCCCGTAGATGAGGACACCGACGATGTAAATGATGAATTTAGCCATCAGCTATGTAAAGAGTGGGAGCACGCGGCACTAAAAGCGCAAAGTGATAAAACACGGGTGTGCTTATTACGCACGGGAATTGTACTTAGCAAAAACGGCGGCGCTTTAAGTAAAATGCTTCCTGCGTTTAAATTTTTTGCAGGTGGCCCCATTGGTGATGGGGAGCAAGGTATGTCGTGGATTCATATTGATGACATGATTCAACTGATTTTATTTATTATAAAACACACGTCGCTTTGCGGGCCAATTAACGCCACTGCACCCACCCCTGTTAGCAATAAAGTATTTAGCAAAAGTTTAGGTAAAGCATTGTCACGCCCTGCGGCCCTAACCATGCCAAGCCCTGTGTTAAAAGTGTTAATGGGTGAAATGTCTGATTTGCTCACTACTGGGCAATATGTAATACCCAAAAAAGCGTTAGCGCATAATTACCGTTTTCATTTTACGGATATAGATTCGGCCCTAAGAAGTTTAATAAAGTAGGTGTATTCAGCATAGATACACCTAATAAAGGTTATAAAAATACTACTTTAAGCTAGGTTACTGTAATTAATATAAGCTTTAGTATCTAGTCTCCATTAAAATAGTCGTTTTATAATAAAAGAACCTTTCTATGCTGCACTTACCAACCGTTATAAGCCTTTCTTTTATTTTAAACCTTATAATTGGGCTGTATTTTATCTCTATTTATCAATATAAAAAACAAACTAGTTTTTTATATTTTGGCCTAGCTTGTACCACCTTTACATTCGCCATACTATGCGCAAGCTTACGCGTGATCATTGCATGGCCGTTTATTACCCATTACTTTGCCAGTTTATTTATTATTGCTTGCCCACTTTTTTTAATTATGGGATTAAAAGCACTCAGCCCTTTAAATAAAAGCATATGCAGGCAAGTTAGCTATTTACTCATCATGGCTGCGGTTTTTTTGCTCGTAGTTTACAACACCGCTGTAGAGCAAGTATTGGTTAGTTTAACTGTGGCAGGGTTATTTTTGTATGCCTCGTATATTGTTTTAAGCACCCGCTTTATAGCAAAATTACATCAACGTATGCTATTGCTTTGCTTATTACTGCACGCACTCGTTATGCTAATACAGGGAGTTTTATTACTGTTGCCGTTGTTTACTGCGCTCAACTTTAATTTTGCCTCTGCTTTGCAATTTACTTTGGCTGTACACTTAATACTTGCCACTAGCGCCGCCCTATTGCTGCCTTTTTTAGTGTTTGCCAATACAGAGCATACGCTCAACTCCCTTGCTAATCGCGACCCATTAACCCAGCTATTAAATAAACGCGGTTTAAATGCAGTGGCCAATACGTTATTTAATAAAAATAATACCGAGCATCCCCTTAGCATTATTATGGTCGATATAGACTTTTTTAAGCGCGTTAACGATGAATACGGACACGATGCAGGTGATGAGGCAATTAAATGGGTTTCGCAGCATATTGCAGCGCTTTTTTCTAAGAGCGCAGTTACCGCGCGTGTTGGCGGCGAAGAGTTTGCAATTTTACTTAACCACTGCACTTTAAATGAGGCACAGTGCGCGGCAAACACCCTCAGAAAAAACATTAAAAACAAGCCCTTTAGCTATTACGGCAACACCATTTATTTAAGAATAAGCGCTGGAGTGGCGTGCAGCGATACTCAAACAAGCTCTTTCAAATCGCTACTTAGTGCGGCAGATAAGCGCTTGTATATTGCTAAAACCACAGGACGCGACAAAGTTATATATGAATCTGCACAAAACCCTTTTATAAATAACAAACCGGTTTGCACATAAAAAAAGCCCTTCAATTGAAGGGCTTTGACATACACACTAAAACAAAATGATTACTGACATTTAAGCCCAGCAGAGTCTGCCTTATTAGGCACAAACTGAATGTTTGCTACCGACACTGAGGTTTTACTGCTTGCATGTAAACTAAACGGGCTTGTAAGGCTTGCAAAGTCTACGCCTTGGTTAGCAAAACAACGTAAGTCTACCGACACCGACTGCCATTTATTTTTGATTGATTGATCAACCATTTTACTCAAAGCAATCGCACCACCACACTCACCTGAACAAGTCATAGCAAGGTTTACGTCATCGGTTAGTGGCTCATTGAGTTTAATATCAAAACTAATAACGCCATTAGCCTCTAAATACGTAATGGTATCTTCTGCAAAGCTTGTGACTATTTCAGCACTTGCCTTTTGCTCGCCGCTAAAATTAAATTGGCGCGCGTCTTCTTGAACTGTTTTATCCTCAGTACGGTATTTAAGTGCACCCAGTTGATGAGTACTGCTTGATACATCTAATAGCTCATCGCCAGATTTAAGTAATAAACGCCACGGAGCAACCGGTGCGCCAACTAAAATATCCATACTAGTGAGTGCTGAGTTATCTAATTTAGAGTCTTCGTCTAAATTATCAGCCAATACATTTTTATCGCCATAAGTTAAACCAAAGCCGTACGGTAATAATGGGCTGTAATCGTCATCGCCTTTATTAACCGTTGCTTGTACTGCTGTCTTAGGCCATGAAAACGAAAGCTTGCCGCTAAAGTCATGTTGAATACTGCCATCTTTGGCTTTTAAAATAACATCGGCAATACCGCCGCCCTCTGTACCTGGCAGCCATGCTGCAACAAATGCATCTGAGGCATTTAATTCACTGTTAACCCACATAGGGCGACCCGAAATAAATACCGATACAACCGCAATACCCTGCTCTTTTAACGACTTTAATAACGCGAGCGATTTTTTATTACCGCGCTCAAATTCAAGGTTATCTCTATCGCCATGGCCTTCTGCATAAGGCTCTTCACCAAATACCACAACGGCTACATCTGGGCGCTGCTCATATGAGCCATCCACACTTAAAATGGCACGACCACCCGCCATAGTAATTTGTTTTTCAAGACCTGCGTAAATAGACGTGGCACCAGGAAAATCAGCATTTTTGTTATTCGTCCCTTGCCAAGTAATACTCCAACCACCCGACTGCTTACCTATGTTATCGGCTCCATCGCCGGCAATAAGTACAGTTTGGTTTGCATCAAGAGGCAAAATATTGTTTTTGTTTTTAAGTAAAACAAGTGATTCGCGTACTGCTTGACGCGCAACTTCGCGGTGCTGCTGCGCACCAATTAGCTCAGTTTTACCCGAAAACTGACGCTTAGCTGGGCTTGGTTTATCAAATAAACCGGCACGCAATTTAACGCGTAAAATTCTACTTACTGCATCATCAATGCGCGACATGCTGATTTCGCCAGCTTTCACTTGCGCTATGGTGTTTTCGTACAGCGGCTTCCAAGCGCCCGTTGGCACCATAAAAATATCAAGCCCCGCGTTAACAGCCTGTGCACAGCTTTCGTTTGTACAACCTTCAATTTGGCCGTGGCCGTTCCAATCCCCTACAACAAAGCCATCAAAGCCCATGCGGGTTTTAAGTACATCGGTTAACAGGTATTTATTACCGTGGTTTTTAACCCCATGCCAGCTATTAAACGATGCCATAACCGACTGACTTCCCGCCGATAAGCCGCCTACATAACCTTGGGCATGTATATCAAACAAATCTTGCTCACTGTCGATATTATTACCTTGGTCATCGCCATCGACTGTGCCGCCATCACCTAAAAAGTGCTTAACGGTACTAATAACACGTTTATCACTTAAAAAGTCGCCATCGGCTTTGCCCTGTAAACCATTTACAATGGCAGCAGAATAATCACGTACTATTTGAGGATCTTCTGAATAACCTTCATAGGTTCTGCCCCAGCGGTCATCGCGCACAACAGCCACTGTAGGTGCAAATACCCAATCAATACCCGTTGCCATTACTTCGACCGCAGTGATAGCTGCTATTTGCTCAATCAATGCAGGGTTGTTTGCCGCACCTAAGCCAATATTATGCGGAAATAAGGTCGCGCCAATTACATTATTGTGACCATGTACCGCATCAGTGCCCCACATTGTGGGTATTTTACTGCCATCGATAGAATCATCTACCGACGCCTGATAAAAATCTTCAGCCAATTTTACCCAGTCCATTGGTGTTGCGTGTTTATCACCATTAGGAAACGCACCGCCCCCATTTAGGTATGAGCCAAAGCCATATTTGCGCATGTCTTCAACGGTAATATCACGAATTTCTGGTTGAATCATTTGAGCTACTTTTTGCTCAAGTGTCATCGTTTTTAAATAATCGGCTATTTTGGCTTCAATTTCTGGGTCTTGTTTTACGGCAATATTAAGTTTTGGCCAAATTTTCTCTGTTTTAGACAACGCATTATTAGCTTCAGGAGTGGTTGTCGCGTCATTTGAACATGCCGCTAAAATGCCTAGTGATGCAATTAATGAGGCACGTGCTATTTTATTAAGTGAAAAAGGGGTTTTCATTATAGAGTCTCCTGAGCTTGAACTGGTTTGCTTCCGCTTAAACCATAAAACGCGATAAATAAGTAACAAAAAATAGGTAAAACATACGAAAGTTGAACACCCACACTATCAGCAAGTGCACCTTGTAAAAGTGGCACTATTGCCCCCCCTACAATCGCCAAGCACAAAATACCAGAGCCCTGCGCGGTATGCTTACCAAGGCCATTTAACGCTAAACTAAAAATAGTTGGGAACATAATAGAATTGAATAAACCAACCAATAGTATTGACCACATTGCTAATTGACCCGACGTGCTCATGGCAATAACCACCAAAATAATAGCCATACTTGCGTTAAAGCCAAGTACTTTACCAGCGGGTAATTTTTGCATTACCGCGGCACCAATAAAACGCCCCACCATAGCTCCACCAAAATAATATGTGATGTAGTGAGCGGCAACATGCTCTTTTAATCCGGCAATATTTTCTTGTGCTAAAAAGCTAACTAAAAAACTGCCAATCGCAACCTCTGCACCTACATACATAAATATACCCACAGCACCGAGTGTTAGGTGGCGGTATTGCCATGCACTACCTTCAATTGTCTCTGACTTTTCAGCGGCTTCTTTTTGCTCATTCATTATGTCTGGCAATTTAAGCCACGCAAAAATACCGGCTAATAAAATAAGCATGCCTGCTAATAGTAAATAAGGAAGTTGTACCGACTCTGCATTTTGTGCCGGTGTTAAAAACGCTTCGGAAGCAGAATCAAGAATCAAAAATGCACCAAATGTAGGGGCAACCGTCGTGCCTAGCGCATTAAATGCTTGCGTTAAGGTAAGGCGAGAAGACGCCGTTTTAGGGGCGCCCAATAAACTTACATAAGGGTTTGCAGAAACCTGTAACAAGGTAATACCGCTTGCCAGAACAAATAAAGCAAACAGAAATACTGGGTAATTATGTAGCGCCGCGGCTGGGTAAAAAAGTACACAACCACATGCCGCTATAAGTAACCCCACTACAATGCCTTTTTTATACCCTAATTTTTTAACTATGTAGCCACTTGGCAGTGACATTAAAAAATAAGCGCCGAAAAAACAAAACTGAACCAGCATTGCCTGAACATAAGTTAGGTTAAACACCGCTTTTAAATGCGGGATTAAAATATCGTTTAAGCAGGTAATAAATCCCCACATAAAAAATAAAGTAGTTAAAGAGGTTAATGCAAAACCATAGTTTTTATCTTGGTAGTTTTGCGACTGTGTGTGTGTCGTCAGTGGTGCTGAACTGGCCATGGGCTCTCCGCAATTTATTATTATAAATTAATGCAAAAGTCGTTATTAAAAATTGCCGTGTAACCCAGCAACATTAAAGAGTTGACCTTCGTATCAATTAACACTAATCTAAAAATGTAAGCGCTTTCACGTGTAATTAAATACGAACATGTAACATATTTCAACAAGTTTTATTTTTTTATAAACGCGCCCTTACGCTTCATCGCAGTAAATACAGTGGCTATTTATGCATTTAAGGTTTAAAAAGGTTTGTTACTAATGACAAAATTATCGTTACCATCTCATTCACCTCTATTAACAAAAAACTTTGTTTATGGTGTGGCTACGGCATCATTTCAAATTGAAGGCGGGTATGAGCATCGCCTGCCCTGTATATGGGATACCTTTTGCGATACACCCAATAAAATAGCCGACAGCTCAAATGGGCATGTTGCCTGCGATCATTACAACCAGTGGCAAAATGATATTGAATTAATCGACTCGCTTGGCGTAGATGCGTATCGACTTTCTATCTCTTGGCCGCGCGTTATTACCTTATCGGGCGAGCTAAACCCAGAGGGCGTAAAGTTTTATACTAATATTCTTGATGAGCTTAATAAGCGCAACATTAAAGCGTTTGTAACGCTATATCACTGGGATTTACCTCAACATTTAGAAGACAAAGGCGGCTGGTTAAATCGCGATACAGCTTATGAATTTGCTCGCTATGTAAAGCTTATTAGCCAAGCATTTGGCGAGCGGGTATTTTCGTACGCGACCCTAAATGAGCCATTTTGCAGTGCCTTTTTAGGCTACGAAGTAGGCATACATGCCCCAGGTTTAGTGGGCAAAGAGTACGGTAAAAAAGCGGCGCACCATTTATTGCTTGCCCATGGTTTGGCAATGGATGTGTTAAAACACACCTCGCCTAATACTCAAAATGGTATTGTGCTTAATTTTACACCTTGCTACCCATTAACGCAGTCAGCAGAGGATATAAACGCAGCTCGTTACGCCGATGATTATTTAAATCAATGGTATATGAAACCAATAATGGATGGCCAATACCCAGAAATTATAAAACAGCTTCCTAGCAATCAGCAGCCTGAAATCCACCCAGGCGATATGGACATAATTTCACAATCTATTGATTACTTAGGCATTAATTTTTATACGCGCCAAGTATACAAAGCGCACCCTAGCGATATATACGAGCCACTTGCTCCACAAGGGCCTTTAACCGACATGGGCTGGGAAATTTACCCGCAGTCGTTTACCGATTTACTTGTAACGCTTAACAACACCTACACCTTACCGCCTATTTATATAACCGAGAACGGCGCAGCTATGCCCGACACCATTAAAAATGGCGAGGTAAACGATGTAGATCGCCTAAACTATTATCATAGCCACTTAAATGCCGTGCACGATGCCACAGCGCAAGGAGTTAATATTATTGGTTACTTTGCGTGGAGCTTAATGGATAATTTTGAATGGGCTGAGGGCTACTTAAAACGCTTTGGTATTGTTTACGTTGATTATAAAACTCAGCAACGTACTATAAAAGCCAGTGGCCAAGCTTATAAGAGCTTGATACAAAGCCGTAAATAGCCAATAAAAGCTATTCGATTAATCGCATAAATAAAAATCAAAAAGCGAGAACCTAACATCATGATAAGTGTAAAAGAAAAAATAGCCTATGGCCTTGGCGATACGGCAAGTAATATTATTTTTCAAACAGTTATGATGTTTTTAATGCTTTACTACACAGATGTAGTAGGGCTTTCTCCAGCGGTGGTAGGCACCATGTTTTTAGTGGTTAGGTTGTTTGATGCCATCACCGACCCAGTTATGGGCAACTTAGCCGATAAAACCCAGTCGCGCTTTGGACATTTTAGGCCCTATTTATTGTGGCTTGCCCTGCCCTTTGCGCTTATTAGTATTTTAGCTTTTACCACGCCAGAGCTTGAAGGCACTGATAAAATTATTTACGCCTTTACTACCTACACCTTGCTTATGGTGGCGTATACCGCCATAAATATTCCTTATTGTGCATTAGGTGGCGTGCTCACTAACGATGTAAAAGAGCGTGTTAGCGTGCAATCGTATCGTTTTGTGTTTGGTATGTTAGGCGGCGTTATTGTTGCGGGCTGTACAATGCCAATGGTTGAATACTTTGGCCAAGGCGATAACGCCAAAGGCTACCAATACACCATGACGGCAATGAGCTTGCTTGGCTTAGTGTTATTTTTACTGTGTTTTTTTGGTACTAAAGAGCGCGTAGAGCAACCGCCTGAGCAAAACCTGTCGTTGTTTAAAAGTCTAAAAACCTTAATTAAAAACGATCAATGGCGAGTCCTGTGCGCTGCCGCGCTATTTTTACTCACTGGCCAAGTATTACGTTTAACCTTAGGTGTTTATTACGTTAAATACTATTTAGGGCAAGAAGATTTAATTACCTCCTTCATGACCCTAGGAGTGGTTGCCAGTATGGTTGGGTGTGCGTGTGCTCAGCCGTTGGCTAAGCGATTTTGTAAAATAAAAGCCTATATTAGTTTGCAGTTAATCGCTGCGGGCATATGTATTGCGAGCTATTTTATCTCCCCTGATAACATTACCTTGGCATTTGCCGCCTTTATTCTGTGGAAGTTTTTTTTAGATATGGCCACCCCGCTACTATGGGCAAAAATGGCCGACACCATAGACTACGGGCACCACAAAACTGGGGTAAGAATTACTGGCCTTGTATATTCGGGCGTTATATTTTTTATAAAAATGGGTGTGGCGTTAGGCGGTGCAATTGCAGGCTGGCTGCTGTCTTTTTATAATTATCAGGCGCAAACAATGCAGAGCGTTGATACGCAGCAGGGTATTTTATTATCGTTTACTATTATACCGGCGTTTGGTTCTTTGTTTGTTGCATTTATTATGCGTAAATACACGCTCAACAACGCACAGTTAGCCTCTATACAGGCATCGCTAAAAACTAGTGCTAGTTAACATTTGGTGGGTACGGTATTATTTGCCCGCCAAAATAAAGGATATAAGTGAGTTAACAATAACATGGCCACAATTTATGAAGTGTCGGAGCTTGCTGGCGTATCGTTAGCTACAGTGTCACGGGTAATGAATAAAAACACCCGCGTAAGTGAAAAAACCACTAAAAAAGTACTCGATGCAATGCAGCAGCTGGGCTATAAACCCAACTCTATTGCGCAATCGCTTGCCTCAAACAGAACCAACAGCGTGGGTATTTTGGTCTCAGAGCTTCATGGTCCTTTCTTTGCTCAAATGATGGCAGGCATAGAGTCAGCCCTGCGCGCTGCAGGTAAGCACGTTATTATTACCACCGGTCACAGTGAAGACGATAAAGAAAAAGACGGCATTGAATTTTTAATTAGCCGCAAATGCGATGCGCTAATTTTACATGTAGAATCAGTCAGTGATGACTACCTAATTGAGCTAAGTAAAGGTAAAACCCCTATTTACCTTATTAACCGATACGTACATTCACTTGAAAGTAACTGCATTAGCCTAGATAACGAACTCGGCGGCTACTTAGCCAGTAAATCTATTGTTGAGCAAGGCCACACAAATATTGCTTATATTGCGGGGCCTCAAGTTAAAGCCGATGCCAGAAACCGTTTAAAAGGCCATAAAAAAGCACTGCACGAAAAAAACATCCCTTTTAATGAGGCGCTGTTTTACGAAGGTGATTTTAACGAAATTGGCGGCAGCAAAGGCCTTGAAAAACTACTCAACACGCGTATTCCATTTAGTGCTTTAGTGTGTGCCAACGATGAAATGGCATCAGGTGCTATGAAATACGCCCGTGAGCATGGCTTTAATTTACCAAACGATTTGTCGGTTATTGGCTTTGATAACGTTATATTTGCCAATTATCTTTACCCTACACTTACCACCATAGATAACCCAGTAGAAGAAATGGGTGAAATGGCTGCAAAAATGGTGCTACAAGATGTGTATCAGTATAAGAATTTACACATAAACCGCGTGTTTGAACCCACCCTTATAAAACGTGACTCAACACAAGCACTGCCAAAATAACGCATAAAAAAACGGCGCTATATTAAGCGCCGTTTTTATTAACCCCTAGTAACTTATTTTGCTATCCAAGGGGTTACTTTAACTACGTTTTCTATATCACCGAGCAGATTTACGTCATCTTCCCAGTTATCCTGTACAGCAAAGTAGCAGATTGATTTTTCGCACTGTATATGTGGGTTATTAAAGATCACAGGCTCTTTAAATGTTACAGCAACGCCTTTTTGCTCAGGCAATAAAAACCACATGAGCTTACTAACAAAAAAGCCTGATAAATCTGTTAAAAGTTCATCTAACTCGTTATTAATTGTGTACAACGAATCTTTAGTTAAACTAAGCCCTTCAAACTCGCTGGCCTCAATTTGCAATTTTAACTGACAATCGTGATCAGGGTTTTGTGGCTCTACAACAATAACGGCTTTATCCGTATCGAGCTGCTTATCAAACGGTAAAAGTAACTGTGCTTTATCGGTAAAATTAAGCGGGTATTCGTTATTTTCAGTTAAAATTGTGCCGTTTTTAATAGCACATGCCTCGTTTGTGGCAATATCGCTAATGTAAAAGTTAACCCTTGCATATTGAAAGTCGCCATTGTTAACCACTTTTAATCTATCGTAAAAGCCATCGTACGACATAACAAACTCTTTGGCATTGACGGTACTTGCCGCCAAACTTAATAAAATGAGTATGGCGTTAATATTTATAAGTCGTTTTTTATTCATCAAAGTAAGCTCTGTTTTGGTTAATCATGGTGTTTAGCTCTTCTATGTAGGCCTCGCCGCGCTCTGAGTACGACATTAAACCATGCGTTAGTGCCGTTGCTGAAATGGGCTTTTGCTGTTGTCGTAAATTTTCGCGTATTAGGCGTAAATCTTTGTAGGCATTATGCGTGTTAATATTTCTAAAATACGAGCTTACTGCTGCGCGTACCGACTTAAATGCAGCAACTTCGTGCGCCGCTCCGCTATTGCGGCGCCTTGGCACCATACCGCAGCCTTTTGAATAGCACCATTGGCCAAAAAAGTTAAGCCCTATGCGTGCAAAGCGCGATGTACCCCACGCCGACTCATTCGCCGCTTGCATTAGCGCAAGCTCTTTAGGAATAATATCAACACGGCGCAGCGCTTGGCTTAAAATTAGGGTGTTTACTGTTTCAGGTAAGCCATAGGCTTTTAAAATATTAACGATGTCGCGCTGTTGTTTTTTCTCGAGCGGTTCGTTGTATTCAAGCATCATACGCGCAATTTCTAACTTAGCGCGTTGCTGTAATATTTTTTTATTTTCAGCCTCAACATGTGGGCGAATAAAATCAAAAAAGGCCTGTTTTTTCTCTTTTACATCAGCAAATTCAGAAAATTTAGGTAAGGTAACATTGTGCAGGGGTTTTTCTTTTTTCTTTACTGTTTTAGGTTGTTCACCTGTGGTTTGTTCTTCAACCTCTTGCTCATTACTTTGCATAAACGGATATGCAAGCGCCCATAAAAAAAATACGCTTAGTAACAGCTTTAAAATGGTTTTTAGCATGTAGTCTCTCTTTCAAACAACAATTATGCATGGGTAATACACACACATACGAAACCCCATTATACCTAAGCCACTATATAAACGCGAATAACACCCTGTGTGTAACCCTTTAAGGGCCACGCTTTGCTAAAAAATGCTAAAGTGGCTGCTTGCGATAAATATATTATCCACCAGCTAAGGTTATGTACTTGTTCATTCGCAATTTATTAGGGCATGGGTATACTGAGCTTATACCGTGTATAACAACGTTTTGTGAGTAAGCAGTATGGATAAGCAATGGCAAAGCCGAATAATAGAACAGTATAAAAATCGCCCTAATGATAATCGCTCCCCCTGGCAGGTAGACCGCTCTCGTATAATTCATGCCGCAGCTTTTAGGCGCTTACAAGCAAAAACCCAAATTATGGGGATAGGCTTAAACGACTTTTATCGCACACGCTTAACGCATTCTTTGGAGGTATCGCAAATTGGTACCGGCATATTACGGCATTTAAAAGCACAGCACAGCGATTTTGAACACTTCCCCTCTACTGGTTTATTAGAAACCTTATGTTTAGCCCACGATATAGGCCATCCCCCGTTTGGCCATGGCGGCGAAATTGCCTTAAATTATATGATGCGTGAGCACGGTGGATTTGAAGGCAACGCACAAACATTGCGTATAGTGGCTAAACTTGAGCCTTACTCTAACGGCCACGGCATGAACCTAACGCGCCGCACGTTGCTTGGCTTTATTAAATATCCCGCATTTATAGACGATTTATGGCACACCATTCCGAAGGTAAATAACACACGCTCATTTATAAAAGCAGATGATTGGCGCCCCGCTAAAGGCTTATACAAAGACGATGCACAAATATTTAAATGGATCATTGCCCCTTTAAGCGACAACGACAAAGCGCTATTAACTAGCCATACGCCAATAGATCAGTTCCGTGCAAAAACCCGTTATAAATCGTTAGATAGCGCCATAATGGAACATGCCGATGACATAGCATATGCAGTGCACGACCTAGAAGATGCCATAGCCACTAAAGTACTCACATTAGATGATTGGCAAACACACGCATTACCCCACTTAAACGCGCTTAATTACGATTGGTTAAACACTAAATTAGACTCGCTTACCCAACGCTTATTTTCAAAAAACGATTTTGAGCGTAAAGATGCCATAGGCGAGCTAGTAAATATGTTTATTATTCATATTCATTTAGATGTTCAGCATGGTGATTTTGAGTGCCCTATTTTAAAGTACACTGCAAAGCTAGACCCACAGTACGAGCACGTTTTACAAATACTTAAGCATTTTGTATTTAATCGCTTAATACGCGACCCAGAAATGCAGCAAATAGAGTTTAAAGGTCAAAACTTACTGATTGAATTATTTACCGCTTTTGCCAGTGACCCTCTGCGTTTATTACCCGAAACAACGCAAGCGCTTTATCTAGACGCTGAAAAACAAAACCAAGGGATGCGCATAATATGCGACTACCTAAGCGGCATGAGCGATGAATACGCCTATAAAACCTATCAGCGGTTATTCTCACCAGTACAATAAAAGCCACGAGCACATCTTGCTAAGCGTTTAGTTAAAGGAAGAGCCTGTGTAAGGGTTATTGCAAATAAAAAGGCGTGCGCAGGAGGCGTTATCGAGTCCACTCGGTTACAAACCTTGCGCCGCAGTTAAATAACCTCTTGTTTGCAAAAATTTTTCCTGCAAAATTTAGCAGGCCCTTGTATATTTAATAAACTATAAAAATAAGAGCATTGACTATGAACACACCACACACTTTTAACTCCTTTAAAGCGTTTTACCCGTATTACTTAAAAGAGCACCGCAATGTAACCTGCAGAAGGCTTCACTTTATTGGCAGCACGCTAGTACTTGTTGTCATTTTTATTGCATTAATCAAGCAGCAATATAGCTTGCTGTGGTTATTACCGGTTATTGGCTACGGATTTGCTTGGGTTGGGCATTTCTTTTTTGAAAAAAACCGCCCCGCCACTTTTAAGCACCCCCTTTATAGCTTATGGGGAGATTGGGTCATGTTTAAAGATATACTTATCGGTAAAATAAAATTTTAATTTTTATATTATTTTATTATAAAAATCACTCGCAACCTTTTTAAACGCTATACAAATTTCAGCTTAAATAATCTGCTCTTTATATGTTAATTTATTTAACATATAAAAGGTGGGTTATACACTTAATTTAAAAAAAACACTGAGTCACAGCCATTATTAAATGGTGTACACACTGCTCTTACCTGTTAATTAAAAGTAAACCTCATGGTTGCCAATTATTTTAATATCCATCAGATACTTACAAACCCTAGCCTATTTATAGCTTTTACCTCATTTAGTTTTATTAATTAAACCTTGTAACTATATATCCTTTAATTTTAATTGAATGTTATTCAATTGACTCATTTTGTTAATGCGGTTTATGTTCTCAAAGCAGCTCCATTAAAAAGTAGCGGCTATAAAAACAAAAATTTTAAATCAATGGGTGATCAGATGAGGATTAACAACATGAATAAAAGCCTACCGTTTAGGTTAAATAACTTAAAAGTGAGTACAGCAGTGGCTGTGGGCGCATCGCTTTCGCTATTTGGTGCGTTTACTGCCCACGCGGCACAGCAAACACCTCAAGCACAAGAAGATATAGAGCAAATAAGCGTTATTGGCTCACGCCGTTTAGGGCGCACAGTTGAAGACAGCGCCGTACCTATTGATATTATTGGCGCTGAGGCGCTTACCAGTTCAGGCCTTACGGAAACAAACGCGCTACTGAGCAATTTGTTACCAAGTTTTAACTTTCCACAGGCATCGCTTACCGATGGCAGCGACCATGTACGCCCTGCACAACTACGTGGTTTAGCACCCGATCATACCTTAGTGCTGGTTAATGGGAAGCGTCGTCATAGTAGCGCACTGCTTAATTTAAATGGTTCAACGGGGCGTGGCTCATCTTCTGTAGATTTAAATGCAATACCAGCTAATGCTATTGAACGCATTGAAGTTTTACGCGATGGCGCTGCGGCGCAATACGGCTCTGATGCTATAGCGGGTGTGATTAATATTGTACTTAAAAGCGCAAGCAGTGGCGGCTCCCTTGCGGCTATTTATGGGGCAAATATCACCGAGATGGATGGTGTACCTCAGCTTGAATCGGTATCTGAGGGTAGCGATGGCAACCTAGCATTTACCGAAGGCGGCGATCGCTCTTTAACCGATGGGCAAACGCTCACTTTGCAAGGTAATATTGGCTTAGAGCTTGGTGATAATGGCTTTTTAAACATTTCGACCGAATACCGCGACCGCCACTCTACTAACCGTGCCGATTACGATCAACGCGAAAACTACGACCGATTAGAAGATGGCTCGCTCGACCCCCGCGAGTTTGCAGTTAACCGCTATAACCATAACTTTGGTAATGGGGATGTAGAAGACCTATCGGTTTTTTATAATGCAGGGTATCAGCTAGCTAACGATGCAGATTTGTATTCATTTGGCTCTTACTCTAAACGTGAAGGTGAAGGCGCTGGTTTTTATAGACGCGCAAGCGATAGCCGTAATATAGAAGAAATATACCCCGACGGTTTTTTACCTGTGATCACCTCAGATATAAACGACTACTCACTCGCGTTAGGTGTTAAAGGCTTTATAAGTGATTGGAACTACGATGTATCGGCTGTGTATGGTGAAGATGCGTTCGAATTTGGTGTAACCAATAGTTTAAATACGTCATACGGCCCCACTAGCCAAACACGCTTTGATGCAGGTACGCTGACATACGATCAACTTACTTTAAATGTTGATTTAAGCCGCGAAGTTGACGTCAGCTTTTTAGAAAGCGCAGTAAGTGTTGCCATAGGGGCTGAGTATCGCACAGAAGGCTATCAAATAGAAGCTGGCGAAGAAGCCTCATACGCACAAGGCTCATTTGGCCCAGGTGGCGTAGTCACAGGCGAAGATGGCCCATTTGGTGCAGCAGGTGCGCAAGTATTTCCAGGCTTTACACCTGAATCAGAAGGTGACAACAGCCGCCACAATGTAAGCTTTTACATAGACTTAGAAACCTACCTGACAGATGATTGGAACTTAGCTGTGGCAGCCCGTTATGAGGATTACTCAGATTTTGGCGATACACTTAACGGCAAAATTGCAACGCGCTATTCGTTAACCGAAGATTTAGCCATACGCGCTTCAGCCTCAACAGGATTTAGAGCACCTTCATTACAACAGCAATATTTTACCTCGGTTGCTACCGTATTTGTTGATAGCGTTCCGACCGAAACCGGCACCTTTGCACCAAGCAGCGATGTAGCCAAAGCGCTTGGCTCACCGGGCCTTGATGCCGAAGAAGCCACTAACTACGGGGTTGGCTTTACCTGGTCTACCGACTTTAATTTCAGCTTATCGGTTGATTACTATCAAATACTAATTGATGACCGTATTGTTTTATCTAACAATTTATCGGGCGCAGCAATAGAAGAGTTGCTAGAAGGTACGGGCGCTAACCAAGGCCGCTTTTTCTTAAACGCTATAGATAGTAAAACGCGTGGTGTTGATGTGGTTGCCTCGTACAACTTGATCACCGATGGCTATGGTGATATTGCCTTTAACTTAGGCTATAACTACGGCAAAAATGAAGTCACTGATATTATTGACCCGCCCGCTGAGCTGCAAGGTGCTGGGTTTGATCAAGACAACTTGTTCTCAGGTACAGAGCTGCGCCGCTTTGAAGTAAGCACCCCGCGCAATAAATATAATTTAAGTGCTACATGGACCCATGATGCGCTGCGTACCACACTTAGAACTACGCGTTATGGTCAAACCCAAGACCCTTCATCAACGCCTGAACTAAACGAGGTATTAAAGCCTAAGTGGATCACTGATTTAGATGTAGCCTATGCCGCTACCGATAACCTAACGCTTAGTTTAGGTGCCAATAACATTTTTGATGTATACCCAGATCCTACCCGCGAAAATGTAGAAGAAGTCTCTACTTTTTCTCGCTTGTTTGCTTATTCGAGCTTTTCGCCCTACGGATTTAATGGCCGTTACGTGTACGGCAAAATAGAAATGAAGTTTTAAGCGCTAAACATTTCAGAATGTACTCAAAAACACAAAAGCCACCTAGTCGGTGGCTTTTTAGTGCGAACTGCTCAAATCAATTAGATTTTAGTTAACCAGCCGTGTTTGTCTTCACTTTTACCCCATTGAATATCGTTCAATGCTTGGCGTAATCGCGCTGTTGTAGGGCCTGGCTCGCCACTGCCTACTTTGTATTCTTTATCATTATGAATAAACGTGCCTACCGGCGTTAACACCGCAGCAGTGCCTGAAAGTGCAGCTTCTGTACCTGGCTTTGCAGCACGCTCTAAAAGCTCGGTAACGCTAAAGTTACGCTCGCTTACCGTCATGCCTAAATCTTTTGCAATGGTTAAAATGCTATTGCGCGTTACACCATGTAAAAACGTGCTATCAAGCGCTTTGGTAATAATTTCGTTACTATCAATAAGAATAAAGTTAGCTGCACCTGTTTCTTGTACGTCGCCACCTGGGCAAAACAAGATTTGATCGGCTTGGTATTTTTCGCGCGCTGCGCTAATTGGTGCAAGTGCACTGGCGTAGTTACCGCCACTTTTTACCATGCCCATGTGCGGGGCACAGCGCATGCCATCTTCTTCAAGTAATACACGCAGCGCAGTAGCGCCGCCTGTAAAGTAATCGCCAACTGGCGATAAAAGTGTATATAACAACGAGCTTATTGACGGCGCAGCCGCTTTACCAATGGCAGCCTCTGTTCCTATGTGAGTTGGGCGAATGTACATAGAGCCTGGTGGTAATGGCGTTTCATCAGCATACTCTTTAACAATCTCGATAATCATGTCTTTTAGCATTTGCCCATCAAAGCTTGGTAAGCTTAATAACGCAGAGCTTTGCTGCATACGCGCAATATTTGCATCTATTCTAAAAATATAAATAGAGCCATCTTCGTGGCGAAAAGCTTTCAAGCCTTCAAAACACGTGCTTGAATAATGAAGGACGTGCGCGCCCGCATGAAGTTCAAGTTTATCGGAAGGGACGATTGAGCTTTCGCTCCATTGGTTATCAGAAAAACGAGCTTGAATCATCTGCGGCATAAACACGGTACCGAATGCGGCCATTTTAATCTCTCTTGTGTGGTCTATTTTTCTCCATTGTATGACATTCATGCATCATTTAACCATAGCAAAACTGAGGCTTTTTTAATTATCAAAAAGAATTTTTTGCAACTGCTGTTTATAAATTGGCCATAATGTTAGGCACATACAAAAAAGCCGATTAATGCACCTTCATTAATCGGCTTTTTAAAGGCACATTATTTATTTAAACGAGTACCTTATAATACGTTTTAATACCGAGCTATACTGCTTAAAAAAACCACCTGTATGATAATCAATGCCGTGTTTTTGCATAACGGCTTGCACTTGCGGGGCCACTTCTTGATAGCGAGAGGACGGCATATCAGGAAATAAGTGATGCTCAATTTGGCAACTTAAATGCCCAGTTAAAACATGAAACCAATGCGGGCCTGTAATATTAGATGAGCCCAATACCTGGCGATAATACCACTGCCCTTGCGTTTCGTTTATGCAGTCTTCTTCTTTAAAGGTTTCGGTGTCCTCGGTAAAGTGCCCACAAAATATTATGGTTGAGGTCCATAAATTACGGATTAAATTTGCCAGTAAGTTGCCTGCTAATACCCATAAAAACAAAGGGCCTGCCAATAAAGGAAATATCACATAATCTTTTATTAATTGGCGCGCACCTTTACTAAAAAAGCGCTGTTTTAGGGTAGAATGCGATACACCCCCTTCGCGGTTTTCTTTCTTTTTACCTATAAACACACGCTCCGCTGCCAGTTCGTGATACGACACCCCCCACTGAAACAGCACACTTAAATTAATATACGTAATAAACTGCCATACATTTTTTAAGCGCCATTTAAAATCATTGCTTAAACGCAATAAGCCATAACCAAAGTCGCGGTCTTTACCAATAATATTAGTGTAGGTGTGGTGTTCAAAGTTATGAACGCGATGCCAACTTTGCCCATCGCAAGCAATATCCCATTCGTAGTGTTGTGAGTTAAGCTGCTTGTCGTTCATCCAATCGTATTGGCCGTGCATAACATTGTGGCCAATTTCCATGTTGTCTAAAATTTTTGCCAGCGCTAATAACAGTACACCCGCAACCCATAAAAGTGGCTGAATAAAGCCCAGCATAAGTAAAATACGGCCACTCCACTCACATAGCCGCTGCTTTTTAACAACCGAGCGAATGTAGTTTGCATCTTGTTGCCCTACTTTGCCTAGCGTATCCATTTTTATGCTATCTAAATCGTGGGCTAACTGATCAAAGTTTATGTTTTTCATAGCTGTAACTCCAAGTCGCTAACAGGTTGACTTACACACAGTTGAATTAACTGCTCGCCGTTATCACTCAACTCACCAGTTTTTAAATTACGCACCACGCCTGACTTTTTAATGCACTGGCACTGGTGGCAAATACCAATGCCACACCCGCGTTTAACCGGTAATTGTTTTTCCTCAAACTGTGCTAACAATGCGTTATTAGCATTTACGACATGAGCGCTGCTATTAATCTGTACGTTAAACAGACTGTCGTCATTTTGGCTTGGCAGCGTTAAACCAAATGCCTCTTGGTAGTAATTTAAATGGTGTTTTTTAGCAAAGTCACACACCGTTTTCATAAAGTTTGCAGGCCCACAGCAGTATATGTCTGGGTTTTCCCATACATTTACATGGCGAGTAATATCATCTGATTGCTCGCGTGTGAGCAGTAAAAACGAAAAATGCGAAAACTGGTTTGCTAATGCGCTTAGCTCGTCTACACATTGGTGCGCTGCGGCTTTGGCATAATAAATCAGCGATACTTTTTGTGTGGTATGTTTTAAATGCTCACTAATCATGGCTAGCATAGGTGTAATACCCGAGCCGCCCGCTATAAACGTTGCATTGTTTTGGGTGTTTTTATAAACAAAGTCGCCACTAGGCGCTGAAATATTGCACCACTCACCGACTCGTAAAGCACTGCTTAAAAGGCTTGTAAAACGCCCTTGCTCATTAGTTTTAATTAATAAACGCACCAAGCCCGTAGTTTTAAATTGCACAGGGCTTGAGGCAACCGTAAACACACGAGTTAATAAACGCCCGTTTATTTCTACCGTTAAACTAATATGTTGCCCAGCAATGTGTGCCTGCCAGTGCTGAGTAGGCTTTAAGGTAATACTTAAAAAATCACCATTGTGCTGCGTCAGCTCTTCTATTTTTGCTCTATAAAGACCAGCACGCCACGCAGGCTTAACCATTTGCATAATGGGCTCAATGTAGCCTGCAAAGCTTTGATGGTGTAAAAACCACTTCGAAAATTGGTCTAATACTTTAGTAATCATCACTATTAATCTCTTGGATATTAAATATTGAATTTGAACTTACATGTGTACGCTCAAACTTCAGCGCACAAGTGTACGCCCAAAAAAATTAATTTCAATAGTATTAGAGTAAATATTCAGTTTTTTAGCACGGTTTTTACGCAGCTCACTAATTTAAAGCGCTGTACTAAAGCCTCAATTAAGGTGTAATAAATAGCTGTTTAAAATATTAAAACCAGCCATACAGCACTGCGGGTAAACTCTTCATGATTGAAATATATATAGTTTTTATTAAAGCGCTACATTTAGCAAAATCTGCAGCAGCATGCTAATGTAGGTATTACTTGCTTATTTATTGGACAGGACAACAACTGTGTTTTTACCTATAAAAACGATTGCTAAAACATTATCAACGGCGTTTATAGCTGTACTCGTTTCAATGCCGGTGGCGGCTGTTGATTACAAAACCCTTGATGTATTACCGCTCAATGTAAAGGCCGTCAGTGTGGCTAAAGGGGTAACTATCCCCTGGGCTATCGAGCCGTTAAGTAACGGTGATTTACTTATAACCGAGCGAAGCGGCACACTTTATTTACTGCCTAAAAACTCATCAACCTTAACTAAGCTCTCGGGTTTGCCACTAATTGATGCTAACGGGCAAGGCGGTTTACTAGATTTAGCCCTACATAGCGGATCAGACGATAGCCAATGGCTTTACATAACTTACTCAAGTACCCAAGGCGCTAAAAGTGGCAGTAATACAGCCCTAATGCGCGCCAAGCTTAGTGACGATCGCACTGAGCTTTTAAGCACACAATTACTATATAAAGGTGAGCATAACAGCACAAAAGGCCAGCACTACGGAAGCCGTATTGTGTTTGATAACCAAGGGTATGTTTACTTTTCGATTGGCGATCGCGGCTCGCGCGATAAAAACCCGCAAGACTTAACCCGTGATGGCGGTAAAATTTATCGCTTACACGCTGATGGCCGTATTCCTAAAGATAACCCGTTTGTAAATCAAAAAAGCGTTAAACACGCTATTTGGTCTTACGGACACCGTAACCCGCAAGGCATGTGGTTTGATAACCAAAATAATATTTTATGGTCTCACGAACACGGCCCACGCGGCGGCGATGAGCTAAACATAATTAAAGCGGGCGCTAATTATGGCTGGCCTGTGGTTAGTTATGGTGTTAATTACAGCGGTACGTCGTTTACCGACATACAAGAAAAAGACGGCATGCAATCGCCCGTACTGCATTGGACCCCCTCCATAGCCCCTTCTGACATGTTATTGGTTAGCAGCGATAAGTACCCGCAATTAAAAGGCAAGCTTTTGCTATCGTCTATGAAGTTTTCGTTTTTAAGTGCACTGGAAATATCCAACAAAGGTGTTTCAAAACAATATAAAGTTTTAGAAGGAATAGGCCGCGTTCGCAGCTTAGCACAAGGGAGTGATGGCTATATCTACTTAGGCATTGACGGACAAGGAATTAAACGCCTTGAGCCTGAGCAATAAAACCGTTAGTAACCGCAGCATAGCAAATAATGCGTTTACCTTATTTTTGTATAACAAGGTAAACGCCCTACGGCTAAAAGAACTATTTAGCTCTTTGTAGCGTATGGTAATGCTAGGGCGTGTTGATCTTTGATGGTTGAATTTGCAGCAGTATGTTTGGTTTTTAGGCAAGGCAGAGCCTATGAAGTGTGGTTACTCCCCATAAATAGGCGATAACGCAGCATAAATGCCAAACATGCGCTGCCCTTCGGGTTCTGCCTAGGGGCGATAAACTCTTTGTTGCCTACATGGATGTAGGTAAGGGGCGTGAGCAGGACGCGGAAGCTTTACTCGGTTTTTACTTAGCCCACTAGGTTACAAACCTCGCGCCGCGATTTAATCGCCCCTAGATTGAACAAATTTCAATCCGCAAAGCTCAACACGCCCTAATACTTTTATAAAACTAAGGAGCCACATGTTTTCACTATTCAAATCAGACCCGACAAAAAAACTACGCAAAGAGTACGATGCAAAGCTTGAGCAAGGCATGCAAGCACAGCGTAAAGGCGACATTAAAAGCTACGCCGTGTTAAGCGCAGAAGCCGAAAAAATCTGGAGTGAAATAGAAGCGCTTGAAGCTAAAAAGCCAGATAATACCAATCGTGTTAAGTAATTAGACATTTATAGCGATGGATAAATAGAGTGATAACAAGGCATAAATTTCGACATGTAGTTTTTCTACATGAGAAATTTATAACGCAGTTAACGCTTTATTTAGCACGCGAGAAAGGCTAAATATTTAAGTCGATTGGTATAAATATCGTGTCTGTACTGTTTTAAAAGTAGAAAGACGCGTTTAGTAAATAATTCATCACCTCGTTTTATAGCCTCCACCAGCCAAAAACCACCTTTTATAATAGGCTTGCATAAACAAATGTACTTAAAGCGGTTACTTATATTTTCGATGCAGTTTTTAGTGGCGGTTAAATGATTAAAAAAGGGGTTTGGATGTCATTTTAAATCTTTAACTGCTGTATTTGCTTACTGCGCTGGCGTTTTTCCTCCTAAGTCAGAAAATGAGGACTCTTTCCTCTTTTCCACCTGCCATAAAAAGAACACCCAGCCTTAAAGTTTAATACTCGCAATGTGTTACAAGATTTGTTATTAATATTAAAAATAATTAAGAGGACGTACATTGCTCATAAAAAGAGGAAAGTGTCCTTTGATAAAGTTGTTAGGCATTTAAATGAGCAACGAAGGATTAGTTAAGGTTCACGTATCTTTACCCAATCACTGGATGATTGGTGGCGAGTCTATGTGGGCAGAGCCTCTAGGGAATAATATTTACCGGCTTGAAAATGTTCCATTCTTTTCATACTCGTTAAATTTTAAGGATGAAGTACAAGCTTTAGAGGACGATAACGGCATTTTAGAAATTGAAAATGTCATAGCAAGAAGCGGTAACCGCACGCTCAGAATAATCTTTGACAAAACAATTGATAGAAACAAACAAGATTTTTATATCAAAAAAATACGCAATTTGGATTGTTCATTGGAAAGATGGGATGAAACATATTTAACTGTCAATGTTCTTAAATCTGCTAGCTATTTAGATGTAATCGAACAGTTTGATATCTGGGATGCGGAAGATATTTTTGCTTATGAAACATGTGACGAACATATTCCAGGATCCTTTGATGCTGAGCAGGATGACGATACCTAACATAACAAACTATTTAAAATGGACTATATTACGTTGTATTGATTTCGCTCCGCTTCACATTTTAACCAAGATACTTTTGCCTAAACACAGGGCGTGAGATTTTTATGATTCAATCTGAAAATTTACATCAACTCTACGCCGACTTTGGTATGGTAGCAGAGAAAGCTCAAGTATTGGAGTTAGAAGCGGGAAATGTCGTTTTGTCATTTATTGCGCTAACAGTTGACCCAAATAATATTTCACCAGCTGACAAAGTTGTTTATAAAAAACTAGTTGACGAGGTTGACCGTAAAACTTTTGGAAATTTATTGCGTCAAGTTAGAAAGGTTATAGAGTTTGACTCATCATCAGAAGAAGTAATCTCTGATGCCTTAAATAAACGGAATTACCTAGTTCATGGCTTTTTCAAAACCCACAACTTTGCGATTTATGATGACTCTGGACAGGTTAAAATGCGTCAAGAACTAAGTGACATATCAAAACAAATGGATATTGCACACATGCACTTATCCGCAATATGCCAATTATTAGAAAAGGTTGCAGGTAGAGAGCCATCTGATGAAAAGGCAAAGGAATTTATGGCGCTAGGGAAATCAATCGAAATCTAACAAGAGCTTTAAATTGAACATGCTCTTCCCCTTTTACTATACCTCTCTAGTATTTCCCTCATACACATTTTCAGTATTAATTTGCATTAGCAATGCTGGGTTATCTATCGGTTTAAAACCGTATTGCGCATACAGGCCATGCGCATCCGATGTCGCTAATAAAAAGCGCCTTAGCCCTTGCAGCTCAGGGTGCTCTACTATCGTTTTAACCAGTAACTTGCTCAAGCCATTACCTTGCAAATCTGGGGTAATAAATACATCAGCCAAATAGGCAAAAGTGGCGTTGTCGGTTACTACGCGGGCAAAACCCACTTGCTCGTTATCAGCGCTGTAAACACCAAAGCACATTGAGTTATCAATCGCTTTTTGCATAACGCTTTTAGGTATTCCTTTAGCCCAATAGCTATTAGCAATAAAGTTATAAATAACGTTAAAGTTAAGCTTGCTTTTATCTGTGCTTATCGTGAAATTGTGGGTATTTACAGTCATAATTTATTGTCTTTTAATCATAAAATTTGAATCAATAATCTTTAACATTTTTTAACTGTTTATCATGTACTTTTGAAAGCAGCAATATCGAGCAAATAGCCCCAAGTAAGGCAATTCCCATATCAGATTGAGTATCCCATACGTACCCTTGCGTACCTAAAAATGCTTCTGCGTTTTCACCGCTTAACACTGCAACCCACCACTCTATTAGTTCGTAAAAAGCACTAAACGCTAAACATATCGATACAACAAACACATTTAGCCAGCCTTTACCATTTACTACGTTTTTACGTAGTAATATTTCACGCGCTAATAATGCAGGCACAAACCCTTGAAAAAAGTGCCCTACTTTGTCGTAGTTGTTACGCTCACTGCCAAATAAGTTATCAAACCAAGGGACTTCGGCGTAGGTGTAATGCCCGCCAACCATTAGCACAATACAATGCGCTAATATAAAGCCATATAAAATGGGGGTGAGTTTAAAATGCTTATAGCTGCTTGCCATAAGCACTAAACCAATTATTGCGGGGATTACTTCAAGCAGCCAAGTAAACTGATCTTTTGGGTTAATTCCGGACCAAATTAATACAATAAAAAACAGGCCAAGCCATAAATACTTCATTTAGAATCCTTGTCTAAATTGATTGAATTTACAGCATTTTATATCTCTAAATCGCCCGATGCTACCGATAGTTTGTTTTAGCGGTTAATCGATTAAATACACGAGGAAAAAACCGTTTAATGGTCGGTGCCCAGCCACTTAGGCCTTTGCCAACAATCACTTCGTCTTTTTTATTATGAATTGCGAGGATCATTTTTTTAGCGGCTACGCTTACATTCATGCCATTTTCTATTGAGTGCTCTGGCTTGTTTTGCGCTATGCCTTGCTCGTTTAACGAATTATGTGCAATGGCGGTTTTAATAGAGCCGGGGCAAATAGTTAAGCAATGAATGTTATGCTCTGCAAGCTCAGCACGCAGGCAATCCATAAAGCCCACTACCGCATATTTAGAGCCTGAATAGCCCGTTCTAAATTTAGAGCCTACTTTACCCGCAACGCTACTAATAGAGACGATTGAACCGCTTTGTCTTGCTACCATACTAGGCGCCACCGCTTTAGTGAGTGCAATGAGGCCAAAATAGTTAACTTCCATCAACTGGCGGTAAACATTAAATTCGTTTTCTAAAAATAGGCTGCGCTGCGATACCCCGCCGTTATTAATTAAAATATCGATAGCAGGTAATGTACTCATTAAATCAGTAACTTGAGCTAAAACAGCTTCAGGCGATGACAAATCAAGAGGCACAATAATGTGGCCATCGCCATGTAAGCTTTGTTTTAGTTCGTTAAGTTTATCAACGCTTCTGGCTGATAAAATAACCTTGGCACCCAGTGCTGCAAACTGTATTGCGAGCTCTTTGCCAATACCTGATGATGCGCCGGTGATCCATACGGTTTTATTGTTGTATTGCATGGGTTATTTGCCTTTATTATTTTATCCGCTGCTAATAACAAGCGTGTTAAGTTTTAAACGTTTATAACGACAGATATATGATTTATAACGTGGTTAACGCTTTATTTAGCACGCTCGAATAACTAAATATTTAAGCCGCTTAGCATTATGCCTTGGTGGGGCCTGCTATGGCGTTAACTTCATGCTCTAGCGATTTATAAAGCCCCATTAAAAATAAAAGCTCAACGGTTACATACAACGGGCCAATAATTAGGCCAATTAAATCATCTACAAACGCAGGCTTTTTACCCTCATAATAATGGCCAATAAACTGCAGCACCCAGCCAAATACAAATACACTCACACCAATACTTAACCAAGGCCAAAAAGCCATAGCAGCGATTGGCTGTGCTGCTAAAAGCAATAAGGTAAACAGTACACCCATTATTAAACCAAGCGATACGCTCAGCATTAAGTAATACACCACGCTTGCAAAAACAAAAAGCTGCGCGCCATCAATAAGCAGGCTGCCAATGGGTATTAGAATACGCGCTAACAAGCACAGCACCGCAAATACAATAAGCGGAATACCAAAAAAATGAGTTAAAACATTGCGTTTAGAGCGATGGTACAAACCGTATGTACCAAGCTGTTGCTGTAGAGTTTTCATGTGTGTGCCTTTTATTGTGTTTTTTTACACTATATCAGGCTTTTAAAATATCACTCTGTCGGGGAGCCGACATTTACTGATTACAAAGTAGCTCTAAAGCAGATTGGTTTAAAATGGTCACTTTGTTATAGCCGACCTCAATGAGTTGCTGCTTTGCTAACTTTTTTAGAATTTGATTGGCGGTTTGCCGTGTAAGGTAAGTCATATCAGCCAATTGCTGCTGAGACAAAGTAAAGGTATGGCCATTACTATGCGCTAAATGCGCGCACAATATAAGTAAGCGTTTTGCAACGCGCTGCTCGGCACTTAATAGTGCGTGATCTTCCACGCTAGTAAACATAACTCGCAATTTTTGGGCAAGGAGTAACCCAAAGTCTTGCCAATAATGCGGGTATTGTTTTAACAATTGCTCTAGTGCGCGTTGCCCAATAAAACACAGTGTTACATCGGTTTGCGCATAAACATCGTGGGTGCGCATTCCGCGGTCAAATAAAGTGACTTCGCCAAACCACAGCGAGGCGTCAACAAAACTTAAAACAGCTTCTTTACCATTATTACTTACCCCACTAATACGCACCACACCACTTAATACAGCATAAATACCGTCGTGTTTATCACCTCGTAAAAAAAGAGATTGGTGCGCGCTAAGGCTTAAAGTTTTTGCGTGGCTTAATAAAAACTGTTTTAAGTGTGCATCACGCTTAGAAAACCACTGCCCTTGTTCAATAATGTTACAATGTGCTTTACTTAATCCATTCATTGCATTGTGTTTATATGTGGTTGAAGCTCTATCGCCAACGACTTAGGCAAGTCTAAATTACTGGCAATAACAAAGTCGTTATACGCCTCATTACCAGAGAAAAACTCCGCAATAAGCGTTTTATTTTTATATACGTTCACTGAAACACCACTGCCCATACCACCAGCATTAATAATGTAGTAATAGTAATTGCCTTTGTTAAAAAACAAAATACTTTCGCCTACTTTCCCTATTTGACGATAGTAGCTACCAAATGGCTGCGCGGCAGTGGCCGTATACTCTAGGCCAATTTTTTGCTCAGTGCCATAACGATAAGTAATAGCTGAGTTATCATTGGCCACACACACAGACAAAATATTATCAGTGGGCTTTAGTGTATAAGTCACTTTTGCAGTTGGGTTGCGTATAACCTTTTGCATTTTTGCATTTATATACGCTGTTTCACCACGTTTACAGTGACTTGGTACAATTCCCTCAATTAGGCCTTCTACAACAAGGTGCTTTTGCTTAATAGCCGTTGCCGGTAAATTAGCGTTTTCGTTTTTAGCCACTAACGGCGTTTTACTGCTACTAAATAAACTCACTTCCTCATCGCAACCATTTAAAAAGAGTACGGGAATACAATAGCAAAAAGAGATCAATTTGAAACTCATACTAATTCCATCTAATACAACTTAACCTTAAAATAGCGGCAAAATTAAGCACTAGCAACCATTAAAAATGGTAAGTTTTATAAATCTTTTTTTTAACCATGTTATGCAAATATTGCTTTACTATTTAGTGACTTATTTAATATTTATTTACACATTAATTGGTTTATTTACGAACAATTCATAAACCAATTAATACCCGTATGTCTATTTTCAATATAGGGACAATAAGCCCTCTTTTTATAATACTTAAACACAATAATTGCGAATAAATGTTGGCTTAGCCTAAAACAATGTTGGCTTTTATTAATACAAATTCGCTTGGTTAGGTAATCTATTTTAGATAGGAGGCGTGTTGAATTTTAGGCAAAAATTACATTGTTGAGCTTTCTTCAGCAGAACACTTTAACGTAGCAAGGTTTGCTTTGGGTTCTATAGTATTAGCTAGAAAAGTTAGCGCATGCCTTTTAAAGGCATGCGCGGTAAATAATAAAGCACAGCGACTCCTGAGCTAAAGCTAACCTAATCAGATGAAGAATCGTTTTCTTCACGTTTATATATGTAGGTTTGCTGCGTTTTAAAGCCAAAGCCTAATGTGTCGCTGTCATTTACAAGTTTAACTTTACCATCAACAACAGTTAGCCCTGGTCCGTTAATTTCAGGCGGTTTGATTGGGTTTACTGCGCCTTCACCAGTAAGGCTCGGGCCGATTAAATAAAACTGGCTTACTTGGCTCACAGGTATTGTTTCTTCGTACTCGTAGCCACCGCCTGGGGTACCGTCATCTGGGTCACCATCATCAGGTGTTGGCACATCACATAATCCATTATTATTAGCATCTATACATGAGTCGCCTTCACCAAAATACAACTGAGCGGTATCGGGTACATCGTAGCTGGTAGTAAATTTAAGTTGGTCGTACACTTTTGTGCCATAGTGCAAATGAAAAGCATACATTGCACCACCGCCCCCTGTTAAAGAGCACTGATTTTTATCAGACTCTAGTGCAGGTGTAAACGATGTATAATAAGCTACGCCTCCTACTACGGTGGCTGCAGCCAATGATTTTTCACCATTACTTAGCTCATATCGCCACCCTTTAAAGCCTGCTAAATCAGCTTCAAGTTCTACAAACTCATCTACATTATCTAGTGCATTGCCAAATGGGTCGTCATTCATAAGCATTAAATCACTTGGCACTATGGGCTCTGGCGTATTTTGTGAATCGAAGGTTTTAGTTACGGTTTGTTCATCGCGAATCATGTAAAGGTGATCTTGCTCATTGGTTGCAAGCGGATTTGAGCGATTACCACTGCCTATCACGATGGCATCGTAAGGCGTATCTAATCGTGTGGTTATTTCTTCACCGCCATAGCTCGTTTTGCTCACTTTACTAAACATAGTACGTGCCACTAGTGGCTTGTAAAAAAAGCGTCGGTCTTGCGTTGCTAATGAACTGCCAAGCTCTGCTAATTTGTAATGAGAAAAACTATTTTTGTCTGAGCCAGGCATATCCACACGCCAAATATTACCCCCAGTATCGGTGGCATATAAACGGTCAATGTAACCATCATAATCTGAGTCAAGCGTTGCTATATCGGCAGCTATACTGTGCTTACCTTGAAAATTATTATCCTCAGGCGTTAACGCCCATACTCTTTCGCCAGTTTTAGCCTTAACAATGTAAATTCCCGTGCCTGATTTATCCTCGCTACGAATCGCATTGTCTTTGTTTGTATCGTATCCGCCACCAAATACCAGTAAAGGCTCATCTCCAAACGCTTTAATATAGGCTATTTGTGGTTTTGACCAGGTTTGAGCTAGGTATTCAAACCCATCTGAGCCGCCTACAATAGGCTTACTCCAAAGCTGTTTTGGTTTATCTGGTGAGCTAATATCAAGTGCATAATAGTTTTTACCCCCACGGCGCATACCAGCAAATGCCCATACTTCATCACCTTTAGTGGCATCTATTACTCCGTCATTTAAGCCGTCACTGTTTAAACTTTTATTGTTAAAAAACACACTAATAGGCCCATCCATACCATACACTTTAGTATTGGCTTGATTTGTACGAAGCGCAGGTATGTTTTTTAACAGCTCAGCAGGCATAAACGCCCACTCCTCTTCAATGCTGTTACCTTTATCGTTAAACATGTGTAAAAAGCCAGCATTAGTGCCCACTAAAATACGTATGTTGCCATCACCATAATCAATAGATACCGGTTTAGAATGCAAAGGATCACCAAAAATATTGGCACGCTGATCTACTGATGAGCTATCGCTATCTTCGTTATCTACATCCATGCCTCTTGCCCAATTAATATCATTGCGCGAGATAGCAATATCAGTACCCGGTATGATGCCACCTATGGCGTCTGACACTATATTTAAAATTTCTTTAACTCTATCAAAGGTAAAATCAACAATACTACCGTCCGAATCTATATACAGTTTGCGGCTTTGTGAGTCTAAGCTTGAAAGTAAGTAGTTTACGCCGCCTTGTGCGACTAAATTACCATCGGCCGGTTTATTTGAAGGTAGCCAAAACGTGCGAGCGTCTTCTTTAATTAAGCCGTCATCACCTATTGCCTCACGGCCTGTGGAGTCAACTATGTTAGAGCCCGACATAACTAATTTTTTTAAATTGCCGCCCCAACGAGCCCCGGTCTCTGGGTAGAACATAGCAAAATAAATTGCTTCTCGGCTGCGGGTTTGGTCAACGTTATTACTGGCAACCGTAGGCGATGAAAAGCTATCGTTTACTTCGCGTATTCTAGAAATAGTATTATTTAATGCTTCAGAGAGCTCTGCTGAGGTATCTGCGTGAAGGTACTCGCCACCACCAAGTTCAGCAGTTTTTTCAAGAAGCGTTTTACCTTTGCTACTCATGCCACTACCAAAACCAATAGTAAATACGCGGCCTGTGTCTGCTACCTCCGGTGTGTCTTCGTAAAGATCTATTTCAACGTCTTGTGTACCATGAATTATTTGCGCTAATACCGCTAAATAACTGTTACTTGTTTTACTTGGGTTATAACCAAATTTTTGCTTGTATAAATCTTTAATATCGTCATTGCGGTTATTATCCTGAGTAGGGTCGCCGTCGGTCATTAATATTAAATTTATAGAATTATCACAGCGCTCTTGCGAACCATATGCCTGTCTAAACGGCGATATATAATCAGGGGGCGTTAAAGGGTTGTCATTGGCCTCTACACTAAAGTCACGTTGATTGGTATTTTGTCCATACCAAACGGTTTGGCCTGTCATATAAAGGTAGGCTTCCCATAAGGTTTCTGTAACGGGGGTATTACCGCTAGCAGGTAGCTTTTCAATTTGGCCTAAAATAGTGTCATGTGATGAGCCTAAACCAGCCATAATATAACCACCGTTGTTACCATTAAAACGCATTAAACCAAAGTCAATGGCGCTATTATCATTAACCAGTTGGGTCATGGCATCTTTAGCTGCATCTATTTTTTTAGGTCCGTTGTAAGGAAGCTTACTTCCCATACTTCCGGAGGTATCAAAAATAATCACAACACGGGGGTTTTCATCGGTTTCTACGTTATGGTTTACGTATAGCTCTATATCTTCGGCGGTTACAGAGAGGCTAACAGTTGCTGCAAAAAAAGATGCAACAATGCGATTGAAGGTAAGTTTCATTTCAAATCCTTTTATCTGCGCTAAAATCACGCAGTTCCATTAAAAGTGCAGTTACTTATTTATTTTTAGTTTTAATTAGAAAAATGCACAAAACAGCTAAATGCCATTAAACATAAACTTATTTACAAAGATTAATATTAACTGAATTTACTATATTTTAAGTACTTTAATGAAAATAGGCGAAAATATAAAGAAATTTAATACCCTTAGAGCATTTTATATACGCATCGCCATTAGTAAAATATCCCGCTTTTAAAAACAATTAACCCTGCAATTCTCGGTTAACCTTACACGCAATGATGTAATTACCATATTTTAAGGTTAAAACCCCCTATTAAAATAAGTATTTAAGTGAGGATACACGTTAAACTCGCTTAAAAATTAACAACTCGCATTGGTTAATTTCAAAAATAAAAACTAAAAAGCCCCCGCGAGTTATAAACTCGCAGGGGCTTTTTAAGTGCTAAGTAATAATTTATAACGATAAATCTTCTTTAGCACGCGTTAAGTTATGAGATACCAGTGAGTTTTTAGAGATTTGATACGCTTCGTATAAATCTGAAAGGCCTGCGGTGTCTTTTTTAGCCATCATGCGGGCTACACCACGGTTACTTAATGCAAACGATGTAAGTTCGCGTACTTTTAAACGTGGGCCACGGCTTTCTTTTAATAAGGCAATTGCTTGTGTACAAATGGCTTCAGCTTCTGTGTAGTTTTTAGATTCTACATTAAGTGCACAGCTATTAAATGGCTGTTCAAACTCTGGTGCGGCTGTTACAGAATTTTCAATAACCATTAATTTGTAGTCACTTTGATCAGCCATTGCAGCAGCTGAGCAAGTTAATAATGAGCCAAGAGCGATGGTTTTTAAAAGTGTACGTTTCATGATTATCTTCCTGTTTGGTTAGTCGTACTTGTTGCCGACAACTTAACTTTAGATAAATCCTCTCCCCCCGACAAACGATAAAAACAAACCTAATAAATGAGAAATACTAACTTATAGACTTAGCCTACCCTTCTTTTACAGCAGAAGATTGGCCGACTGAAAGCTATAAATAAACTTAAATAAACTCAACAATTTACACAATGGTTACCTATTGCCAAAAAAGCATTAGTGTTGTAACTTTGTTAATTAACCCAATATTTACAAGGATTGTCATGATTAAAAAAACAAAAAATATAATTTTATCTAGCTCAATTTTATTACTATGTGCATGTGGCGGCTCCTCAGAAGACGAAGGCAAGGTTATAAGTTCCGACCCTGCAATATGTGCTAGTCAAACAGCACAAAACGAAGCCCTTTGGGACTACCTTCAAACAGATTACCTTTGGAGTGAGCAGCTAAATACCTCAACAAACCCATCTACATTTGACTCATTAAGCGATTTAATGAGCGAAGTTAAATCGCAAGTAGAATTAGATAAATACAGTTATGTAGTCACTGCGCAAGAATATGAAGACCGATACCTTAACGCGAGCTATTTTGGTTATGGTTTAGCAAACAAAATAGAATCTAACGGTCTTCTTGTAAAGTATGTATTTGACGATGGTAATGCAGCAGCTATGGGGTTAACCAGAGGCTCATTAATCACCAAAATGAATGGCGTAAATATTGAAGAAGCAATAACCAACAATACGTTTGACTACGATGCCTTATTGGGGCCTGAAGAAGAAGGCTATACAGTAGACGTAACCTGGATAGATTTAAACGGTGAAGAACAAACCGGCACTATGGCACGCGCAACGGTTAGCACAAACACTATTCTAGACGCCCGCATATTAGAATCTAACACAGGTAAGGTTGGCTACCTGGCCTTTAATAGCTTTATTGAACGCAGTGCCCCAGACTTAGATGACGCATTTTCGTTATTCGAGCAAGAGGGCGTTTCAGAGCTAGTACTTGATTTACGCTATAACGGCGGCGGTTACCTATCTATAGCGAAGCAACTAGCAAGTCAAATTGCTGCAGATCAAGTGCTAGGTAAACCGATGTATAGTTACGAATATAATCAAAACCGTAAATCTAAAAGCACAAATTTTGAGCTAAGCAGCAGCAACCCTCGCCTGAATTTGCCTCGAGTTGTAGTGCTCACCACTGAACAAACATTGTCTGCTAGTGAATTGGTGATTAATGCGCTAGAACCCTACATTGAGGTTCAAGTGGTTGGCACAAGCACAGGAGGAAAACCTGTTGGTATGGATGTTAATGAACTTTGTGACCACGTTGTGTTTGCTATAAACTTTAAGATAGCTAATTCAGCTGGGTATAGTGATTACTTTGATGGTTTACCTGCAGATTGTTACGCCGAAGATACCATTAATTCAGATTGGGGCGATACCAAAGATCCTCTTGTAAACGAGGCTCTATACTTATTAGCTAATAACAGTTGCTCAACAACTCAAACAAGCCAGTTACCTAAACAAAAATCGCTTTATAACAATTTTGGTCTATTCGATAAAAACACGATATAACACTTTCAATTGTATACAAAAAAGCCGATGCAGGATTATCCCTTCATCGGCTTTTTTATCGCGTTATAAAACGTTTTTATAACGATAAATCTTCTTTAGCACGCGTTAAATTATGAGATACCAGTGAGTTTTTAGAAATTTGATACGCTTCGTATAAATCTGAAAGACCCGCGGTGTCTTTTTTAGCCATCATGCGGGCTACACCACGGTTACTTAATGCAAACGATGTAAGTTCGCGTACTTTTAAACGTGGGCCACGGCTTTCTTTTAATAAGGCAATTGCTTGTGTACAAATGGCTTCAGCTTCTGTGTAGTTTTTAGATTCTACATTAAGTGCACAGCTATTAAATGGCTGTTCAAACTCTGGTGCGGCTGTTACAGAATCTTCAATAACCATTAATTTGTAGTCACTTTGATCAGCCATTGCAGCAGCTGAGCAAGTTAATAATGAGCCAAGAGCGATGGTTTTTAAAAGTGTACGTTTCATGATTATCTTCCTGTTTGGTTAGTCGTGCTTGTTGCCGACAACTTAACTTTAGATAAATCCTCTTGCCCCGACAAACGATAAAAACAAACCTAATAAGTGAGAAAATCTAACTTATAGACTTTAGTCTAATACCTACTTTGAATAACGTTTCTTTCACTCTCAAAAAATACAGCAAAAACAAGTGAGTTAACAACGTTGGCAGCTAATCAGTAAAGGCCCATCCATACATAAAACTGAGTTAGTTAGCAGTTAACTTTTTATGTGGGTTTAAAAAAAACATCTTTTTCCACCCTTGGCTTTGCGTTGTGAAAAGCCACGGCATAGGCATAAGCGATAATATAGAATAATGCACATGAGGTTGCTTTCCTGCGGCATTACCGGTATCACCCAGTAAGCCAATTTGACTGTTTATGCTAACTACATCCCCTGCACTTACATTGTAGTCATTTAAATGTGCAAAATAATGCACTCGCCATTTTGCACCTAATACCGCAACCACTTTGCCACCTCGGTTTAGTTCACCTGAAAAAATAACAATACCGCTTGTTGCAGCAACCACAGGCGTGTTTTTAGCGCCAAAAATATCAATTCCTTTATGCACACCCGAGCGCCCCCAAGGCTCATACCAAAACGTATTGTGGTTCCAATCCTTACTTGTAGCGCCTTGCACAGGAATTACTAGCTTCTCGGGAATGAGTAAACCCACTATTAATAAAATTATAACTGCGCCCAAAGTCCACTTTAGTAGTTTCAATGCATTACCTTTGCTGTGAATAGTCATTAAATTATTAATTACAATACCTGAACGCCTAGTGAGTATTGTTAGAACGAAACACTTTTTTAACGTGAACTAAACTCATTAATTTTAATACAGGTTTTATTATTAATTGCGCACTGCCAGCTATAAAAAGCCAGGTACCGCTTTCAACTAATGACTCATTTAAAAAGAAAAAGCTACCAATTAAAAACCACACCGCAATTAAAAAATCGTTAACTGCGCCTAATGCTTCATAACGGCGTTGGATAGTAATATGCTCTTGTCCTAAGTCTAAATTAAGCTGATTTTTGCTGGAGCCCATCAATACTACTCACTCTTTTTACTATGTAATTAAAAAACTGTTTTCACTAGCATCTAATACCAATTCGCTTAATTAAGTATTATTGCGAATTGGTATAGGCTTATCTGCATAATACAATAGCAAAAAACACACAATAAAAAACGCTGCCTGATATATCAGCCAGCGTTTTTATTGGTGTAGAGTCTTTATAACTAAAAACTCACTATTGCTTGTATATTTAATTGTTTATTTTTGGTCTTTTTCTAAACGTTTTTTAAGACTTAAAGCCGCATCTGCCGCTAATAATCGCATAAATTCAGAACCATTGCTTTGTTCGCCCTGCCCTGCACCTATTACAATTTCAGGCACTAAACGGCTTTTTCCTAAACTATTGAATAAAGCAGTTTGAATTTTCACCTCAGCTTTTAATGTTTCATCAAACACATATTTAGGATCAAGCGCTGCTGATTTAGCACGTAACCGTGCCTCAGCTAACACATCCATGCCTAGTGCTTCTAAACGCTGTTGCTTTAATATCTCTTCTTGCTCTTTTGCCAACTCAGCTTTTACAGCTACACGTTGCTGCGCAGAAATAATAGCATTCGCTTTAATACGCTCGGCATCGATTTGCTCTTTAATTTTAAGCTTTTCAGACTCTGCCCGCTGCTTTGCTATTGCTTGTTCGCCTAAGGCAACTTCTGTACGCGCTTGTTGCTCTGCTTTTTTAAGATTTTGACGTGCCAAGGCTTCATCTGCAGCCGCTTGCTTTTGCGCTTCTAAGCGCGCGTTTACTTTACTTTCGTAGTCAATATCAATAATACTTGCATCTACAACAGTAATACCATACGCACCTAAAATCGGCGCATTACGCAGCGGTTTACCCTCTTTATCAGATTTAATATTTACCGTTACACGCTGCTGTTTACTTAAGCTACCTAGTTCATCGCTTTTATCCCGCTCACCGCTGCTGATTATTTGCTCAGTAACAAAAATACCATTAGTAAGTTGATCAGAAAAGTCTTGGCTAAGTTGCCCGTTTCCACCAGAATAATGCTGCTCAACCGACATCATACGCGCCGACGCTTTAACGTTTTCTGTAGTAGCACGCATAAGTAAATTAGATATAAGCGTATCTTGCGAACCAAACTCTTCGTGTATTTTTAGTAATCCACGTAATTCACCTTTTTCAGTGGCTGGTACATTGCCTGGCAACCTAAAGCGCGATACACCACGTGCACCACCGGTTGTTGTATCCAAAAAGCGTATTGGAATAAGAGGTACAATTGCACTCGCAGTCGCGTTTTCGTCACCCGTAAAGTTAATCGATATAACCTTTTTATAAGCAGATGTAGTGCCAAATGCTTTTAAGTATGGGCCAGCTTGGTTAATAACCGTTAACTTTCCGGTAAACGCCGATTGATGAACTAAACGCTCGTCAGCTTCGTTCCAAGAAATAACTTGTGAAGTAAGCGTTGCTATAACAGCCAACACAACCACTATTGATGTTACTAAAATGACATTTCGGCGGCCAAAACGACCTATAAATGATTGTGACTTTTCTTCTGGAACCGCTTTTTTATCGCTATCCATTTTCCTTACTCTCCATGTTTAGTTTTTTCTTAACAAAGTAAATAATTTCTTGCTCGCTTAAATGCGCACAAAAACTACCTGAGCGATGCAATTCTATAAATGTTGCAAGGATCTCTTCTTTGCCTTTTATTTTTTTATGTTTATCTGCTTGGGCTTGGTTTTTATCCGTAAGTTGAGTAATAAGCTCATCTACAATGGTGTCTTTATCAAACAGCACATTGTATTCCTTAGTTTTTCTTACTCGGTTTTTGCGTATATTGCTATAAATAACATAAATAGCTAAACACAAAATAATAACCAATGTACTCAACCCAACAATATAGAAAATCATATAACCTGCTTATATTTAGTTGAATGATTACGTCAATAACAGGTGTTATAAATCAATAACAAATGTTAACTCATTAATTTTACAGAAACCTCGTATAAAAAACAGGTAAAAGTAATAATTCCAAAAATAAAGCTTTCTAAAACGGGCTTTCTCGCTTTTAAATTTACATGTGAGTTTTATAAAAAATTTTATTACACGCACAAAAAAGCCCCTACCAAATATAAATCGGTAGGGACTTTTTTGTGACTCTCGCTAATTAAATTGCTTTATAAGGCAAGCTCTTCTTTAGCGCGAGTTAAGTTATGAGACACTAATGTGTTTTCAGAGATTTGTACTGCTTCGTATAAATCAGCTAATGCTGCTGTATCGTTATGCGCTTTTAAACGTGCAACACCACGGTTGCTTAAAGCGTACGATGTAAGCTGGCGTACTTTAAATTTAGGGCCTTGTGCATCTTTTAAAAGTGCAATGGCTTTAGTACAAATTTCTTCAGCTTGAGCGTAATTTTTAGATTTAACGTTAAGTGCACAGCTATTGAATGACTCTTCAAGTGGCAATGGTGCAGTAGCGGTTTTGATAACCATTAGTTTGTAGTCACTTGAATCAGCCATTACAGCTGCTGAGCAAGTTAGTAATGAGCCAAGAGCGATGGTTTTTAAAAGTGTACGTTTCATGGTTTGTCTTTCCTAATTAAGTTAGTCGCGCTTGTTGCCGACAACTGAACTTTAGAGTAATAGCTCAGCGCCGACAAACGAGAAAAACAAACTCAATAAGTGAAGAAAATTAACCTATAGACTTTAGTCTAATATACGTACAAATTTAAATGTTTAACAGCGTGTAAACCAGCGTAATTACTGCTTGTTTTGAAAAAGGTTTTAAAACGAGTGTTATGCAGTAGCTACGCAAACAAGCCTATGAGCTGTACAAAAATCAGTCTTTATAATTTATTTTGTTTTTATGCTTTTGGCGACTTTTCCTACGCTCAAGCCCTGCACTAAAATTGAAAAAACCACCACCGCATAAGTTAAAGCCAATAATATATTACGCTGCGCTCCGTCAGGTAGCTGCAACACCAGTGCCACCGAAATACCGCCACGTAACCCTCCCCAGGTTAACACTTTCCATGCACCGCTGGGCAGCTCGAGCTGTTTATTAAAAATAGTTGTTGTTAGGCCAACCACAATAAGACGTGCGCATAGCGCAATTAAAATGGTTAAAACGCCCGCCACCAGCAAATTAGCTGAGTACACAATCATTACCACTTCAAGGCCAATTAGCACAAATAAAATGGCATTTAAAATTTCATCAATTAGCTCCCAAAACAAATCAACATAGTGGCGAGTTTTATCACTCATGGCTAAATTACGGCCATGATTACCCACCATTAATCCCACCATAACCATCGCAAGTGGCCCCGATAAGTGCCAGTGACTCGCCAATGCATAACCGCCTATAACACCCGCTAGCGTAAGTAATACTTCTTCTTGGTAGCTATCTATTGCCTTTAATAAATAATTTAAAGCAGCGCCTAATATAAAACCAAATATTATACCGCCCCCCGCTTCAACAGCGAGTGTATGAGCCACTGAGTATGTAGTTGGCATATCACCACTGGTTAAAATTCCTAATAAAAGCGCAAATACCACCACGCCTATACCATCATTAAATAGCGACTCCCCCGCTATTACGGTTTCAATACTTTTAGGCGCGCCAGCAGAGCGTAAAATACCCATTACCGCTATCGGATCGGTTGGCGAAATCAACGCACCAAATAATAAACACCAAATAAACGATAAATTAAATCCCAATAAAGGCACTACTACATATAACGCTGTAGCAATAATCACTGTTGAAATTAGCGTACCCACACACGCTAAAATACCTATGGGTAATTTATAACGTCTTAAGTCACTTACATTAACGTGCAGCGCCCCAGCAAAAAGCAGCATTGAGAGCATGCCATCGAGCAATACATGAGTAAAATTGAGTTGATCAAGTAGGCTTACTTCGTAATCAATAAGTTCATCAAACCCTAAAAAGCCCAAAAATATGGCCACAATAGACACTAAAAGCGAAATAACCATCACCCCAATGGTGGTTGGCAGGCCAATAAACCGATGATTTATATAAGCAAGCAATGCGGTTATAGATAAAAAAATCGCGCTAATTTCAAATATACTCAACGTACTGGTGACATCCATAATCTAGCTCTCTTAAATTTAAAGCCTAATAGGTAGTTTCCACTTTTATGATTTGCACTTTTTAACCGTGCAACGCAAAAAGCCCATGTTAAGAATAAACCTAACATGGGCTTTTTATACACTAGCTTAATTAAAGCATGTTTAGTGCTTTTTTATAGCGCAAGCTCTTCTTTAGCAAGTGTTAAATTATGCGATACCATTGTACTGTTAGACATTTGCGCTGCCTCGTACAAATCAGCAATGGCTGCGGTGTCATTATTTGATTTTAAGCGTGCAACACCTCGGTTACTTAACGCGAATGACGTAAGTTGGCGTACTTTAAATTTAGGGCCGTCTGCATCTTTTAAAAGTGCAATTGCTTTTGTACAAATTGCTTCAGCCTCTGCATAGTTTTTTGACTTAACATTCAGTGCGCAACTATTAAATGACTGCTCAATTGGCTGCGGTGCAGTCGCTTGTTCGATAACCATTAATTTGTAGTCACTTGTATCAGCCATTACAGCAGCTGAGCAAGTTAATAAAGAGCCAAGAGCGATGGTTTTAATAAGTGAGCTTTTCATGATTATGTTCCTGTTGAGTTAGTCGTGCTTGTTGCCGACAATTCAACTTTAGAGAATTAACACAAAACCGACAAACGATTAAAACAAAACCAATAAGTGAAGAAAATTAACTTATAGACTTTAGTCTAATGGAGAATTACTAATTTACGGCAATTGGTATTTATACAATCAGTAACCGAACCCGCTCTTTACTTAGTCCGTTCAAGTAGCTTAACTTTTCCATAACAGCTTCAAACTTAAAGCCTATGTCTGCAGCATCATTTATCCACCAAACCAGCTGTTAAAGCACCAAGTGCTTAGCAAATTTGCGTTTGATTTACTTTGGACCGGTAATAACTATTTGCAAAAAGGTTAGCAAGCCATGGGCTATAACGGCGCGCCCCCTTACTTTTAATTCGTGATTGTCGATTGGAACAAAACTCAAACTTGACGTATTATTCCAAAGTTCCGCGAACACATTTATCACCCAAAACTATAAACTCCCTCGCCCATATGCCATAATCTAAATAATTCATTATTTTAGTAACTTGGCGTGTATTTAAGCGTTTTTAAGTTAACTACTCAGGGTTTTCAGCATGGCATATCAAGAGCAAAATCAAGCAACAATCTACTGGCACGATTATGAAACTTGGGGGGCGAGCCCTCAAAAGGATAAGCCGAGCCAGTTTGCGGGGATTCGTACCGACCTTGATTTAAATATAATTGGCGAGCCGCTTATTGAATATTGTAAGCCGCAAGCGGATTACTTGCCTCACCCTGAGGCATGTTTAATTACCGGTATTACGCCACAAGTGGCGATGCAAAAAGGTTTGGTTGAGGCTGAGTTTATAGCCAAAATTCACGCTGAATTTAGTGCGCCAAACACCTGTGTGGCTGGTTATAACAGTATTCGCTTTGATGACGAAGTAAGCCGTTATAGCTTTTATCGTAACTTTTACGACCCGTACGAGCGCGAATATAAAAACAATAACAGCCGCTGGGATATTATTGATTTAGTACGTGCGTGTTATGCGCTGCGCCCTGAGGGGATTGAATGGCCGTTAAAAGAAGACGGCAGCCCGAGCTTTAAGCTTGAACATTTAACGGTAGCTAATGGCATTGAACACGCCGCTGCTCACGATGCGCTAAGCGATGTAACTGCCACTATTGCACTGGCTAAACTTATAAAAGAAAAACAACCAAAGCTTTATAATTTCTTTTTTGGGCTGCGTAATAAAAAAGCGCTTGGCGAGTTAGTTGATGTATTTAACATGACGCCGCTGGTACATACCTCGTCACGCATTCCAGCCACACAAGGCTGTACTACGTGGGTAGCGCCTATGAGCTTTCATCCGGTAAATAAAAACGCGGTTATTTGTTTTGATTTAACCCAAAGCCCGCAAGTATTGCTTGATTTAAACGTAGAAGAGTTACGTAAACGTTTATACACCAAACGCGTTGATTTAGCCGAGGGTGATTTACCTGTTGGTTTAAAATTGGTGCATTTAAACAAGTGCCCTATTTTAGCGCCTGCTAAAACGTTATTGCCTGAAAACGCAGCCCGTTTAGGCATTGACCGCGAGCAATGCCTCGCTAATTTAGCTATTTTAAAAGCCAATACCGAGCTTCGCGATAAAGTGACTGAGGTGTTTAACGAAAAAGGCGATTACAGCGCGACCACTAACGTTGATTACTTACTTTACGATGGCTTTACAAGCCACGCCGACAAAGCTAAATTTGCGATTATTCGCGATGCTAAACCAGACGAGCTAGCGGGCTTAAATTTAGATTTTGAAGATAAAAAGTTCAATACATTACTGTTTAGATACCGCGCGCGAAACTGGCCAGAAACGCTCAACCAGCAAGAGCTTGACCAATGGCGTCAGTATTGCCAAAACAAGTTAATGCACGGAGAAGATCAACCCTCAATTAGTGCACAAGATTTTATGATCACCCTTGAAAACTTGGCCCATGAGCACGACGACAGCGAAAAAAACCTAACCATTTTAAAGGCTTTGTACAACTACGCGCAAAGCATGTAATTTAGTTTAAGTTTGTGTAGAACACTTTTAAAACGCGACACTTTAGCAATAAAGTGTCGCGTTTTTTGTTTTATATAACTTTACTACTACAAGTAAAGCCAAAAAAATTTTTCACAAAGAGAAGCGAATGAGAAGTAAATGAGAAAACATAAAGGCCAACAACAATCTTTTTAGAACTATCACTGCCTCTAAAAGCGCAGCGCCTCTTACCCTCTTTGTGAATAAATCGCTTTACGGGCTTTACCCATCACGCCAGCAAGCTTCGCGTCTACAAGTAAAACCCATATCTACACCTTCGCTGTAGACGTCGAGGCAAGCTCACTGACTTCGATGTGATAAATGATAGCTACAAGACGTAGAGCTTGCTCACGTGAAAAGCGCAGTTTTTTAAATATAAAATAATCCACAAAGAGAAGCGAATGAGGAAAAAATGAGAAGACATAAAAACATAAACCTTTTTAGATCTATCTCTTCCTCTAAAAGCAAAGCGCCTCTTATCCTCTTTGTGAATAAATCACTTTACGGGCTTTGCCCGGCACGCCAGCAAGCTGCGCGTTTACAAGTAAAACCCATATCTACACCAGCGCAATAGACGTAGAGCTTGCTCACGTGAAAAGCGCAGCTTTTTAAATAAAAAATAAACCACAAAGTGGAGCGGATGAGGAATAAATGAGAAAACATACAGACCAACAATAATCTTGTTAGAACTATCACTACCTCTAAAAGCGCAGCGCCTCTTACCCTCTTTGTGAATAAATCACTTTACGGGCTTTGCCCGTCACGTAAGCAAGCTTCGCATCTACAAGTAAAACCCATATCTACACCAGCGTGGTAGAGGTAGAGCTTGCTCACGCGAAAAGCGCAGCTTTTAAATGCTTAAATAAAACACGACTCACAAAGAGAAGCGAATGAGGAGTAAATGAGAGGGCAAAAAAAATAAACCTTTTTAGATCTATCTATTCCTCTAAAGCGCAGCGCCTCTTGCTCTCTTTGTGAATAAATCACTTTACGGGCTTTGCCCGTCACGCAAGCTGCGCATCTACAGCGGTATACTCAAAACGTTATTTTTTGTGCAGTGCTTCAATGCGTGCTAGTAAGCTTGATGTATCGTATCGGCCGCCACCAAGCGCTTGTACGTCGGCGTAATATTGATCAACCGTTGCGGTCATCGGTAACGTAGCGCCGTTGTTTTTAGCTTCATCAAGCGCGATGCCTAAATCTTTGCGCATCCAATCTACGGCAAAACCAAACTCGTACTCACCTGCCCACATTGTTTTATAGCGGTTTTCCATTTGCCACGAACCCGCAGCCCCTTTTGAAATGGTTTCAATTACCTTTTCACCATCAAGCCCTGCTTGTTTAGCAAAGTGTAAGCCCTCGGCTAAGCCTTGCACTACGCCGGCAATACAAATTTGATTAACCATTTTACATAACTGCCCTGCGCCCACATCGCCTAATAACTGGCTAAAACGGCTATATGCCGCCATTACGGGTTGCACTTTAGTGAAAACAGCTTCGTTACCGCCTGCCATGACTGTAAGCACGCCGTTTTCAGCACCTGCTTGTCCGCCTGATACGGGCGCGTCTATAAAATCGATATTTTGCAAGGCTGCTTTTTCTGCTACTTCACGGGCTACTTCGGCCGATGTAGTAGTATGGTCAACCAAAATGCTATTAACGGCCATCCCCGCTAAAACACCATTTTCACCATAAACAACCGCACGTAAGTCATCATCATTACCTACACACATAAATACAATATCAGCATTATTAGCAGCTTCTCGCGGCGTGGTAGCAAAACTTCCTGCATACTCATCTACCCAGCTTTGCGCCTTTGCTTGAGTGCGGTTATATACACACACATTAAAGCCCGCTTTTGCTAAAAGCCCTGCCATTGGGTAACCCATTACCCCTAAACCTATAAATGCAACATTGATTGACATAAAAGTGCCTTATTTTCCTGCTAACTTAGAAACTATGCCCGATTATGTCAATCGGCTGCTTAAAAAGCGAATTAAGTCTTTATAAATTTCCAACGTAAGGAAATAAGTAGGTAACCATGGATAGTATTTATCAATTTAGTGCCCCTTTGTACAACAGCGAAAGCTTTGCGCTTAGCCAGCTAAAAGGCAAAACAGTACTTATTGTTAATACAGCAAGTAAGTGTAATTTTTCGGTGCAATTAAGTTCGCTAGAAATGCTCTATCAAGAATATAAAAATATCGGTTTCACTATCTTAGCGTTTCCGTGTCATCAATTTGGCCAAAACGAGCCGCTTGATAACCTCGCAATTAAAGACTTTTATCAAGGACAATTTGACGTGTCGTTCAAAGTGTTTGGTAAGGTAATGGTAAATGGCCCCGAGGCGCATCCGCTGTTTAATTATTTAAAGTCGCATACCCGTGGTATTTCGCAAAACCGCGCAGTAAAGTGGAACTTCACCAAGTTTTTAATTAACCCACAAGGTCAGCTCGTTGCACGTTATGCGCCGCGCACCAAGCCCGAAACGCTTAAACATGTCATTGAGGCAAACTTACCTAGCGCACTAAACGCTAATAACTTAAATAACGCAAAAATAATACCCAACTTTAATGCATTAAAAGGCGCTTAATTATTCTAAATCAATAAACGGGTGGTTACTCAAGCATGCTTTATTAAACTAGTTTAAGGTTACGTATAATACCAATCGGCAATAATACTTAATCATTTTTAGGGGCTAAACATGTCGCTATCTGCGTTACAAAACTCTCATTTACGACTTCATGGATGCAGAAGGTAGAGCAATGCAGGAGCAATTGCCGAGAGCAACTAAATAGCGAATTTTTTGCCTTACTATCAACGCGTTTTTATATCCTCAAAATAGATCACTTGATTATGCGCATTGGTATAACAGCTAGGCTTTGGAGTAAATAACATGAATATTGCTTTTTTTAGTACGCAAAAATACGAGCAGCCTTTTTTTAAGCGCAGTATTAAAAAACACCCGCAAATAGAGATTTGTTACTTTGAGCAAGCACTGAATGAGCAAACAGCACTGCTTGCTAAAGGGTTTGATGCTGTGTGTGTATTTGTAAACGACACGGTTAACGCCCTCGTTATTGAGCACCTTGCTGAGCAAGGAATTAATACTATTTTACTTCGCTGCGCAGGGTTTAATAATGTTGATTTAGTGGCTGCCAAAGCACACAACATTAAGGTATTACGAGTACCCGCCTACAGCCCAGAAGCCGTAGCTGAGCACTGTGTTGCACTTATGCTTACCCTTAGCCGTAAAACACATAAAGCCTATAACCGCGTACGCGAAGACAACTTTGATTTAAACGGTTTATTAGGCTTTAACTTACACGGCAAAACAGTTGGCATTATAGGCTGTGGCAAAATTGGCCTTGCCCTTTGTAATATTTTAAATGGCTTTGGCGCGCATGTTTTAGTGTGCGACCCTTATGCAACACCTGGCAATTACACCATTACCGATTTAGATTCGCTGCTTACTCAAAGCGATATAGTTTCACTGCACTGCCCACTGAATGAGCAAACACATCATTTAATAAATGACGATGCATTTAATAAAATGAAACCTGGGGTAATGCTAATTAACACTTCGCGCGGTGCGCTACTTAATAGCAAAGCGTGTATAAATGCGCTTAAAACTAAAAAGCTAGGGTATTTAGGGCTTGATGTGTACGAGCAAGAGTCGGAGCTATTTTTTAAAAACCATAGCGACGAGATAAACCAAGACGATATATTCTCGCGCTTAGTTAGTTTTAAAAACGTATTAATAACTGGCCACCAAGGCTTTTTTACTCAAGAAGCCCTTAGCGAAATTGCCAATACCACCATACAAAACGCAATAGAAATTAATGAACAGAGACCTTTAACTAATGAGGTTTTATAAAGCTGCGGCCCATTAATTTAGCTTTACCCGTTTTGCTATTTACATAACGGGTAAAGCTTAAAATACTTTAGCCAAACGCAACGTTTGCAAAAACAAGAGTCATTAATACTGGGCACACAAAACGAATGTATTGAGCAAACCAGTAATGCGTGCCGGTGCTGGCTTTATGAAGCTTATTACCGCGTTTCCACATCCAACCTGCGGTTATAAAATAAAACAGCCCCATAAGTGGCAGTTGGTACTGAGTAAATAGCATGATTACTAAACCAAATAACCACTCAAAGTTTAATATTATTGCACTAGCGCATATTAACACCACTAGGCTAACGGCCCACGTTGCTTTAGTACGATCTACGCGGTGGTTTTCTACTAAAAACGCTACCGGTATTTCTGTGGTAGAAATAGTAGATGTAACCGATGCAATCGACATAAGTACAAAAAACAGTAACCCAATTAGTAAGCCAATTTCGCCCATGGTACTAAAAAGCTCTGGCAAAATAGCAAATATAAGCTGCCCTTCACCTATAAGTTTTCCGCCGCTAAACACCTCTACCCCGTTATGCTGCGCTACATAAATTGCAGGCACTATCAGTAAACCTGCTAAAAATGCCACGCTGGTATCAAGTAGTGCAACGCTTGCAGTTAGTTTTGGCAGGTTTGCATCTGGCTGCAGGTACGAGCCATAAATCATCATGCAGCCAACCCCTAATGAGAGCGAGAAAAAAGCCTGCCCCATTGCAGCAATGATTAAATTTGGGTCAAGCACTTGGCTAAAATTAGGAATTAAATAAGCAGCAAACCCTTCGCTGGCGCCTTCTAAACTGGCTATATAAAAAATTAAGCCTATTAGTAGCACCAACAACAATGGCATTAATCGACGTGACCAAGTTTCAATCCCCGATTTAACCCCTTTTAAAATAATACTGGCGGTTAAAATAAGCATAAGCGGCGTAAATATAAAATTACGCACCATAGAGTCGCTGTGTAAAAATTCGCTTGCTGCGGTAAAACCAAAAAATGTAGTAATAGGCTCTATGGCGTAAGAGAGCATCCACCCAGCTACAATAGAATAAAAGCTAAGCATAACCACAGCGCCCGCAAGGCCAATATATCCTGCGGCAGCCCCTACTTTTTTGTTGGTATTTTGCCACGCATTACCCAATGCTTTTACTGGGTTTGCTTGCGCTTGGTGGCCTAAATAAAGTTCGGTATAAAGCGCAGGTAGCGCAAGTAAAAATATAACTACAAAGTAAACCAATAAAAATGCACCGCCACCATGGTTGGCCGCCTGCGTAGGAAAACCCCAAATATTACCTAAACCCACTGCTGCGCCTGCAGCGGCTAAAACAAAACCAAAACGGCTTTGAAATCCATCACGCACTTGTGCCATACATCTACAAATTCTGTTATTCTTTGATTATTGTGAATTAAACCATATTTAATGCCAACTGAGTAATAAAATTGCTTTTGGCATAAATAAGCGCTGTTAACCGCTCATAATTACAGCACTCACTTATTTTAAGCGCGTATGACTAACCACTTTTTTAAAAACACCCTAAGTATTGCTCCCTCTTTTTATAGCGATTTATCCCCTAGCAACAATACTATTTTAGTGTTTAATGCCAACACACTTAATGTAGAACACCTTGATTTAACCCAGTACCTAAGCCCATTTGAGCTAAGCGTTATAAATCGCCGTAAACGCATGCAAGCAAAGCAAGAATATGTAGCATCGCGCATATTACTAAAGCAACTTGCAAAGCATACTCAGCCCCAATACGCACACATACCGCTTAATAAAATGAGCACCCACTTTAATGAAGAATGCTCAAAACTGCAGCTCCATATAAACCACACCGTTATAAATACCTGTATTTCGCACTCGCATGGCTTAGTTGGCGTTGCACTTAATGTTACTAAGGCGGAGTTTGGCTTTGATATTGAAAAAATAAACTTAAAACGCCCATTCGAAAAGCTCGCTAAGCATTTTTATCATAAGGCTGAAATTGCCTTAATTACCGCGCCTTTGGCTATAAAAGAGCAAGCCCACCGCTTTTTTAGAATTTGGACCTTAAAAGAGGCACTCGCTAAAGCAACTAGCCGCCCAATAGCGCAATTGCTTAGCCCAAATGTATTTGATGAATTTTCTTTGTTAAACCTAACAGCATCGAGTAACACCATAACGGTTGCCAATGAGGAGTTTGATATAAGCGTGGCGCATAAAAAAAGCACCGACTGGCGGTGCTTTATACTTAATAACTTAGATACTTAATAACTTGGCTTTAAAAGCTTAAGCAGCGCTTTCTAATAATCGGCTGTGTATTGCTTGTACCACGGTATCTGACTCGCTTTGCTCTACTAAAAAGCATAAGTTGTGCTTACTTGCACCATGACAAATTAATCGAATATTAAACTCTTTTAATACGTTCATTAGGTTCATTTCGTGCTGGCGTAGCTGTATTTCAGAGCCTATAAGCGCCACTAAGGTTAAGTTGTTTTCAACCGATACATGACAAAATTCGGCCAATTTATCTAAACACGCTTGCTCAAGCTCAGGTCGCGAGGCATTAGGTGCATTATCTAGGGTTATGGCAACACTAATTTCTGAGGTAGTAACTAAGTCTACCGATATATTAAATTCACTTAAAATGGTAAATACACGAGCCAAAAAGCCACTTGCTAATAACATTTCTGGGCTTTTAAGCGTTAGCAATATTTGGTTTTTACGCTGCGTAACGGCACGAATACCTGGCTGCTGCGATTTTTCACGCTCAATCCACGTTCCTCCGCGCTCCGGTTCGCGGCTAGAGCCTACAAATACATTAATATGGCTACGGCTTGCTGGTAAAATAGTCGCAGGGTGCAATACTTTTGCGCCAAATGTCGCCATCTCTGCGGCTTCATCAAAGCTTAAACGGGCAATTGGCGTTGCCTTAGCGCATAAACGCGGGTCGGTGCTAAAAATACCCACTACATCGGTCCAAATGTGTACACTTTTAGCGTTAATAGCCTCTGCTAATAACGCCGCGCTGTAGTCAGAGCCACCACGGCCAAGCGTTGTGGTTTGGCCAAATTCATCACTACCAATAAACCCTTGTGTAACTATTACTTGCTCATCTAATAACGGAATTAACAGGTCTTTAGCCGCTTGTGCAGTGGCCGCAACATCGGGCGTTGCTTTACCAAATTGGCTGTCGGTTTTAAGCACTTTGCGTACATCAAACCTATCTGCATTTAAGCCTTTTAAGCGCAGCACTTGAGCAAATAAATAAGACGATAAACGCTCGCCAAAGCTAAGCAGCTCATCGTGTTGTTGATCAGTGGTGAGTGTTTCAAGGGCTAACGTTTGAAACGCTTTTAACGTCTCGTTAAAACCTACGGCTAAATCGGCATCAAGCGACAGCTCATCTAAAATAGCCTGTTGAATAGCCAATACGCCATCTATGTGTGCTTGGCGCTGCTCTTTACTAAGGTCGGGTTTGCACAGTGCAACTAAGTGATTAGTTACGCCGGCACTGGCGCTCACAGCTACAATACGTACGCTTTTATCTGCAACAATAATTTCGCTACAGCGACTCATCGCTTCAAAGTTTGCAACACTGGTTCCGCCAAATTTGGCAACGATGTAATCTGATTTTGCGCCTGATACTGTTTGTGGCACTGATTGGGTAGTCATTTCGTCTCCTTTCGCGGTATCCAAACCGCTAAAAAACAAGAAGAACTTGGCAAAGGAATGCAAATAAGATGTGTCCGCTGCCAGAAGCTCTCCACCTAAGTTGGTGACAGTTTTGGGGATTCAGCCCCATAAACCGAAAAACACGGTTGACGTAACCTTGTTTTCCTCGGCGAGTACTTCCCTCTTTAATGGTTATGGGCGTTCGTCACCTACCATTAAATACCTAAGTATCGCACCTCTTCTGAATGTTGTATTAACCTGTGGCTAATAAAACAAAACCCCACTGTGTAGCGGGGCTTTGAAAGTTATCGTTTAGACGTCTAGCTGTCAAGGTGTTTTAGTTAATATAACGCGAATAATTTAGCCAAGGTTTACATTGCTGGCTACTTTTACAGCGCTTAATGTAACTCGCCTGTACGCCAGCTAAAAAAATGTGTAAATTAAGCCAGTTAATAACGAGTACTTTTTATTATAAAAATATAAAAACTACGCTCTGCTTTAAGCGTAGTTAACTCATTACTAGGATGTATCACCGCATTATGATCCCAGCTAAAAAGCTGCTTAATACCCTTAGCGAACACTGGGGTGTTTTAGAGCTATTATTTAAACGTTTTAAAATGGCCGACTTTAGCCTCAAAGACGTGCAAAACGCCATTAAGCAAAAACAGCCCACGTGGACAAACGAGCGCATATACAAAGAAACAAATCGTTTGCTCAATCAAGATATACTTATTCCATTGGCTAAATCATCCCAGCTTGAAATAAACCGCGCCATTGCCGATTTTGCGACCTTTTTATTACAAGAAGAACACCTAGGTTTAGCACAAGAAATTAGCGTTTTGGTTGATGATTTAGCACGCCTAGGAAACCGATTAGATAATGCCGGCGAAATAGAAGACTTTGACGATTTACGCCGCTATAGCCGCATTATGGATGATCGGGTGCGTAAAATAATGAAGCTTTACGCGCACAACGAAAACGCTATTTTAAACATTGTTGAGCAAGCTAAATCTGATCACGCGGTGCAATCTTTGCAAAAGCGCTACAAAGCGGTAATAGAAGCCTTTGACGAATACATAGAGCCGATGCTTGAAATGGTCGATATTCGCGGTGACTTTCATGCCTGTTTTACACTTATTGAGCAACAAATAAGTAAGCAAATAGAGCACATTGAACGCTCAGGCAAAGCCTACAGCGACAAACGTATGCTTGAGCAATTGCGTACTCGGATACTCGAAATGCATTTAGTTGGCAGAGAAAGCTTACGCAAAAGTGCCGATATGCTTATGCCACTGCGCGAAGAGCTACGCCGTAATAACCTAATTACCCGCCAAGCAGCAAAAGTGCTCGGCCTTGTGCGTAAAAATGGCGTAGACAACATGCTAAGCGCGGTACAACCAAATTTTGTAAGCGATGCGCAGCGTTATTCGCTTGGCCAGCAGCGTCATATAGTTGCCTATATGGCAAGCTTGGTAGAATTTGAACACGAAGAATACCAACTCCCAGAGCAACAAGACGTGCCGGCATTTGTTACGCCAAACATTCCTGATTACCACGATGTTAAAACAAGCTTTGCAAAACGCTTTAATAAAAAACGTAAAAAGCCCCAGCCATTACTGCAATTTTTAGATGAAAGCTACCCAGAATTAGACGCCGACGAAATGCTATTTTTATATCAAAAACTAGTCAGCGACAGTGAAATTCACATTAGCCAAAGCGATGAAAAAACACGCGTAAAAATTGCCGGCCAGCATTTTTCGTTATACCCATTTAATTCTGCGCCTCAGCCAGATACACAGGCAGACGAGTAACACATGACACATATAAACTTAAACGAGCTTACGCACCTACAAGCCATTAATAAAAAATTAGGTGCGGGTTACCATATTTGCGAACAAGACAACGTAATGTGGCAAGAGCTTGACCAGCACATAGAATCTTATAGCGCCTTATTTAGCGCCCTTGGCCACGAGTTAAAACACGACAGTCGCGGCTTTTACTACTTTGCCAGCGACGAAAGCACGCCAAACATGGGTAAAATATCCCGTGCTATTGCACTGACTATTTACATTTTAATTGAGCACTTTGCCAATACGGGTAAAGACCCAATGCATGCCCTATTTGATGAAGTAAACGATTTAGAACTGATGCAAACCTTAGTGCAAATTAATAAGCACTTGTTTGATCAACTTGAGATATTTTCGGGCTCAGATTTACGAAAAGATGTATACCTGCGCATGGTACGTTTAGGCCTTGCCCGCGAAGTCGAAGGCGGCTTTATGCTACAAGCGCCTATTCACCGCTATATTGATGCACTTATGGAAGTAAACGAAGAAACCTACATTACAGAGGACGAGCAATGAAAAACTTATACGGACTAAGTAAACTCGCCCTACTTAATACCGCAGGTTATGCAAAATGTGTTATTCCGCTTGATAAAAGCAGCTCTATTTGTGCGCCAAACAATACCGGTAAAAGCTCGGTTATTAACGCCCTGCAATTTCCGCTAATAAACGATTTGCGCCTAACCGAATGGGACGGGCACGATTTAGATGAAACCCGTAAATTTTATTTTTCATCAGATCAGTCGTACATTTTGCTTGAAGCCAACCTCCCCCATGGCTCGGTGGTTATTGGTGTAGCAGGCCTTGGTAAAATAGCCGGTTACGCGCATCAGTACTTTTGTTACCAAGGCAAACTTGATTTAGCGCAGTACACGCAAGGTAATACCATTATTAAGTTTACCAAGCTGTTTAATCATTTAAAAACGCAAGGTTACAACCCTATAGAGCTTAAAGCACAAGAGCTAAACGCCCTGCTTACCGGCGGCGCAACCCCTTTTGACGGCGACATTAATTTAAAAATGATCCCGCTTAATAACGTGCAAGACTCCGCCATTTATAAAGAAATTTTTAGGCGTATTCTTAACTTACACAAATTGGGTGCAAGCGATGTTAAACGCTTTATGCTACGTGTGTTTGAACGCCATATGTCTAACTCTAAAGTGGACTTTTACGAGGTATGGCGTCGCTCGTTTGATAAAGTAAATCGTGCTAAACGCGAATTAAAAGCGCTTGAATCAATGCAAGAGCCAATAACAGCGCTTGAATCAATGCTTGAAAACCAAACCGTGCTTAAAGGTAAGTTAGCAGCCTACGCGCCTAAAATTGATCAAGCATTAATAGACTTTGATACCTACCAAGAAGAGCAACTAAGCGAACTAGCCATTGCCCTTGAAGACATAGAGCACGAAAAACACGAGTTTGAGCAAAAGCAAAGCTTATACGTACAGCAATCGCGCGATATAGAGCGCCGGCAAACCCAAATAGAGCAATGGTTTTTAGATTACAGCGCTCTTAAAAGCGAATTTGAACTGGTAAATAAAGCCACCCTTAAAACCAACCTTGGCCAACTTAAGCAAGACTACGAGTCGCTTTCGCACTCTATAACCAGCGCACAAGGGCAAAGCCTACACACGCTTGATTACCGCATTAGCGAAACGCAAAAGCAAATTAAAAGCTTAAAACTGCAGCTTAAAAACCTTGAGTTTAATTTGTTTACTCGAATGCGCGAAGACCTATCACTTAAAGAAGTAGAAGAAATATCACGCATTTTAAACCCCGATATACTCTCGTTTGCCACCACCAGCAATGGCGATATAACCATTGATGATGAAGACGCTTTTGGGGAATTTTTATCGCTATTAAGCGAAAACGTTAAAGGCGGTGTACTAACCCTACCAGGGGCAAGCATTAAACTTAAAAAACTGTCGCCAGTGCAAATGCAAAGCGGCGAAAACAAAACCCAACTTAGCGCTCAGCTAGACGCGCTGGAACGCTCGTTAAAAGAGTTTAAACAACAGCGCGAAGTAGCCGCTAACGTGGCCGATAAACAAAAAGAAAAAGATGCACTTTACGATGAGCTAATGAGCGCAGAGAGCGCCCTAAAACGCTTAGAGCAATTTGAGGTAATGCAGCAATCGGTAGAAGCGCAATCCATGCTAAAAGAGCAGTTATTAGCAGAGCGCGAACAAGTTGACGACTACCTGCAAGACATTCAAAAAAATAGTGGCTCAATTGCAGACAGGCGCTCGTTAATTAAATCTAAGCAAGAGCAAATTAATCGCCAAACCGAGCGCCTACGCCAAGTTAAAAGCGAGCGAATTGACCACACGCTTGATTTATACAGCGGTAAAGTAACCCCGTATATGATTGATATAACAGTCGACTTTGATAACTTAAGCGACCTAGTACATCACTTTAATAAAGACTGCCAAGAGCTGCGCAACTTTGACATAAACGTGCGTAATACCTATTTGCATGTATATAACGCGGGTATTACTAAGTTCGATAACGAAAACGACGAATTTACTAAATACCAAAAGTTGATTAGCGCGTTTCATAACCTTGATAACGAACGCGATGCCGTTGAGCGCCAAGGCCGCGTAGCCCTGACCGAAGTAGCCGCCACAATTAAAGGCTTGCGTGAAGACTTAGACCGACTTCGCCGCGAAATGAACAGCTTTAATAAAGGCATAAGCCAGCACCGTATTTCTAACCTTCAAGCGTTTAAAATTAACGTAATACCGCGCAAAATGCTGGTTGATAGTATTGATACCATTATCAGCACGTCGCATCAGTTTGAACAAGGCGACACCCTTGATTTATTAAGCCAAGAACCTTACAGCGAAAGCGCGGTAAACGAAGCAAAAGATCACCTAATAAAACTTGCCTCCGACAAAGCAGGCCTTACATTAACTGACTTATTTGATATTCGTTTTGAAGTGGTTAACCACGCAGGTGAAACAGAACACTTTGAAAAAATAGACTCAGCTGGCTCAAACGGGACCCGTATTACTATTAAGTTATTATGTGGCATGTTGTTTATTCGTTACTTATTAAGCGATCAGGAACAAAACCTTTACCGTATACCTATTTATATTGATGAAGCGGCCGACATTGACCCGCAAAACCAAAAAGCAATCATAGAAACGGCACTGAGCTTTGGCTTTGTGCCAATTTTTGCCTCGGTTAAACCGCAGGTAAGCTGTGATTACATTGTACCTATTCGTTCAGTAAAAGATGGCGCCCAAAACTGGGTAGACGAAAAAGACTGGATTGAAGTTGAACACAATTAATTGGCCGTTAAGGCAAACCAACTAAACTAAAATATAGGACGTTAAACTAATACACATTTAAACGATGTGTGTTATTTTAAATTAACGCATTTTATTGGAGCAAAGGTAATGAAAAATATACTTATTGTTGCAGCGCTGACATTACTTACAGCCTGTACGCAAACCCCTGACTGGGATTACGACAAATCAGCCAACTTTAGTAATTTTAAAACATTTGCTTGGGTAGAAAACGCGAGCCTAACCAAAGACACCACAAACTACCAAATTAACGGCTTAATGGAAAAACGTGTACGTACTGCCGTTAATAATGAGCTTAGCCAAACATTAGGTATGAGCTTAGTAGACCCAGCCCAAGCTGACGTACTAGTTAACTACCATGCATCGGTAGATAAAGAGCTAGAAGTAGACAGCTTTAACGTAGGCTACGGCGCGCGTTGGGGGTACTGGGGTACGGGTTTTCAACGCGACATTAGCGCCCGCGAATACGAAGTGGGTACGTTAGTAATTGATATTATTGACCGAGAATCAAACCAACTTGTATGGCGCGGCGCAAAAGAAGGCCGTTTAAAGAAAAAACAATCGCCTGAGCAACGCGAAGCATCAATTAAAGAAACAGTCGCTAATATTTTAAGCAACTTCCCGCCGCAAAAGCAGCAGTTAGTTAAAATTAGCGTTAAGTAAGTTTTAAAAAGCTCACAGTATGTGAGCTTTTTTGTGGGTGTTTATTTTTGGGACTTCAGATTTAAATAATTATGAGCTGCGCTCATCACGTCAGCAAGCTGCACGTCTACAATACCGAGTTAAATTTACGCTTTATACTTATACAATAACTCAAAAGGTATATGGCAATAGTCATCTGGGTGGTTGGTTAAACGGTCTTGATGCTCAGGATCGCTTGGTACGTAATTAGTTAGCCGCTCAACGCCGACTACAACTTTTTCTGCATCACTGCGCTTATTTATATAATTGTTTGCTGCGTCTAAATGGCCTTGGTATTTGCTGTAAATAGCAGTGCGGTATTTAGGGCCTACGTCATCCCCTTGTTTATTAATGCTATATGGGTCAATTATTTCAAAAAAGTAGTCAAACAGCTTATTTAGGCTAACGGCGTTTAGGTCAAAAATTACCTTTACGCATTCTGCGTAACCATCGTAGTCGCCATCTGTAGTTTTACTTGAACCATTCGCGCGCCCTGCCTGTGTGCTAACAACACCTGGTAAGTGTTTCATAAACTCTTGTACGCCCCATAGGCAGCCACCAGCAAAGTAAATAGTATTGTGTTCTTTAGTATCCATTATAAATGCTACCTAATGAGTAAAGTGTGAATGGTTATCAAATGCAGATATTAACAAATTAATGTACAATCGCGCACAAAATGACTGCTGTTACATTTAGCTATTTTATCATGCTCAAATATGAGCTTTGAAATTAATTGTAACCGCAGCTACAAATAAAAAACGACGAGAAACACATGAACCGCACACCACACATTATATTACCTGCCCTTTTATGCAGTGTTACCCCATTTGCTTATGCCAATACACAACCTGATGATTCTTCAATCGAGCAAATAACAGTGGAGGCTTCGCCTACTGCGAATAAACTGCCTGTAGGTACATTTGACTCGCCTATTTCTAATTTAGAATACGATCCGCGTGTAGATCTTCAATCACGAAATATGGCTGAGGCACAAGCTGATGTAACTATTCGTGGCGGTATTTTTGAAAACACCGGCTTTAGAGTAGGCAGTGCTACCCTGCTTGACCCGCAATCTGGTCATTATTTTGCTGAAATTCCCATTGCACCGCAAATGCTAAGCGGCCCAGCAGTTTTAACCGGTGCCGATAACGCACTGTACGGTATGAACAGCTCTGTAGGTACGGTTTCGTTTGGTTGGAAACCGATTATTACTGGCGGTAGTGTATCGCTCGGTACTGGTACGAACGACTTTAATCTTCAAAGTATTCACGCTGCTAAAAACACACAACTTGATAGCTTAGCTGACTATACCTTAGGTTTTGAAGGTGAATATTCTCACTCGCAAAGTGATGGCACTATTGATAATGGTGACCATGACTTTTCGCGCGCCTCAGCTCGCGTGCAATTAGCAAGCGAGCATAGCCAAACCGATTTATTTTATGGCTCACAGGATAAGTTTTTTGGCTGGCCTAACTTGTATACCCCTTTTGGCGTTAACGAAACTGAAGATTTAGAAACCCGCCTTTGGATGCTTAATCACAAACAAAACTACGCTAAAAACAGTAATTTTGAAGTATCGGCGTATTACCGCACCCATGACGATCACTATATTTACTCGCGCGAAAACCCAAGTGCATTTGAAGCGTTTCATAAAAGTGAAGTTAAATCGCTTGCTCTTTCCGGCCGCCATGCACAAAGCAATGCGTTTGCAATTAATTACTCAGCACAATTTATTGATGATTCTATTGAATCAACCACACTTGAAAACAACTTTACCTCACGAAAATATTATAAGTTGAGCGTATTGCCCCAATACACAATGGCGCTAAAGGCTAACCAACAGCTTATTTTTCGTTTAGGGGCTGCGTATGACGATACAAACCGTGATGACGCTGAGGTATCTGCCATTGGTGATATAACCTTAAATACCCAAAATAATGACGGCACAGCGCAAAGCCTTTATTTATCGTACGCGCAGGCGAGTCAAGTTGCAGGCTATACAGCTATTGGCGGCAGCGATTCTGGTGGATTATTTAGAAGTAACTACAACCTTGAGCGCGAAACCACTTCGAACTTAGAGCTAGGTTTATTACTTGAAGAGCAAAGCTGGCAGTTAAACTCGGCTATTTTTTATCGAAAAGATAATAACTTAACCGACTGGACCTTTAATTTTGATTCTACCTCGGCGCGCTTTGCAAACCCGGTTGATATAGATACTGCAGGGGTTGAATTTTTAGCGACTAAGCACTTTGATACAGCAAAACTTATTGCTAGCTACACCTATTTACATAAATCAGAGAACTACGGCGCAGCCGATATTGATGCCAGTTTTTACGCGTTAAACTTTCCTGATCACCGTTTAACACTTGGCGCTGTGTATAACCCAACTGATATTTTAGAATTTAGAATAGATAACGAATGGCGAACACAACACAAAAACGCCCTTAGAAACGGCGACGACAACGCGCTTTTTACCCAACTCGCGCTTAAAATAACCCCGCCTCAGTTACGCAATTTATTTATTACTTTAGCGGCAGATAACGTATGGGTTGAGTCGTTTGAAGAAATACCTGGTACACCAGGGCGCGGTGAACAATATACGTTAAGCGCAACGTATAGTTGGTAAAATCAAAGCGGCGTTTACAAGCTCAATTTATACTTTGATTTGTAGACGCTGTGTTTTTTATAAAAGCGCTATTTTAGAAAAAAATATTGCACGAAGTGAAGCGAATGAGCAGTAAATGAGAAAACACAAACCAACTATTACTTAAAGTTAATCTCTTCCTCTAAAAGCGCAGCGCCTCTTGCCCTCTTTGTGAGTTACTCACTTTATGGCCTTAAGCCAGTAAAAGCAGCGCGTTTTTATATAAAGCAAAGCTAAAAAGTTGCACAAAAAGAAACGAATAGGCAGTAAATGAGAAAACACAAACCAACTATTGCTTAAAGTTAATCTCTTCCTCTAAAAGCCCCGCGCCTCTTGCCCTCTTTGTGAGTTATTCACTTTATGGCCTTAAGCCAGTAAAAGCAGCACAAAGAGAAGCGAATGAGTAGTAAATGAGAAAACAAAAGCCAACTATTAATTAAAATTAATCTCTTCCTCTAAAAGCGCAGCGCCTCTTGCCCTCTTTGTAAATAAACCACTTTTACAGGCTTTGCCTGTCACGTAAGCAAGCTTTACGTCTACAAAACAACCATATATCTACGCATTTGCGGTAGACGCAGAGCTTGCTCGCGTGAAAAGCGCAGCTTTTAATTACTTAAAAAATTACTCAGTAATAGATAAATGTAAATATATGTGTATTAACTTCGTAAGCTAGGTTAACTGCTCAAGTTCGGTAATAAGCGCTAGAGCCTCTGCATTAGTAGACCCACATACATCGCGCGTGGCGCTAAAATCGCTACATACTTTAGGGCGGCTTTCATCGCCAAATAGTTTACATAAATTGTTCTCATCGAGCTGAATACAACGCTCTCCGGCTTTTTTACCGTTTGGCATTCCTGGGATTGGGGAGCTAATACTTGGGGCAATGCAACATGCGCCGCAGCCTAAGCGACATGCCATAGGCACTGTTTTCATAAATACCTCTGTTAGTTAAAGCCAGGCCTCTGTATTTAAATTAACACCCTGCCTAGCCCATTATTTATCTGTAATACACATATGTAATGCTTTGTTACATCTTAAAACGCCTTGTAACACTTTATTGCGTATTATTGCCTTGTCACCAAATATATGAAGGAATGCCTTGTGGCTACTAAAAAACAAATTTTATTACCAGTCGCGGTTTTAGCAGCCGGGATTGCACTCGCTTTTGGCCTTTCAGCCATGAAAACGCCACCAGAAGAAAAACCAGAACAAGACACTCGCCCACTTGTTGCTGCGCAAAACGTAAACATTGATGCAATAACGCTCGATGTTAAATCGTACGGCGTAGTAAAACCTAAAGACCGTACAGAGCTGGTTGCACAAGTAAGCGGGCAAGTTATTTCAGTAGCCGAACAATTTGTTGAAGGCGCGTTTGTTAAGCAAGGCGATATTTTAGCACGAATTGATCCAAATGATTACGAGGCCGATTTAATTGAGGCCGAAGCAGGCCTTGCCCAAGCAAGTTCAGCGCTTGAAATAGAACGCGCGCAAGCTCACGTAGCTAAAGCCGAATGGGAACGTATTAAATCAGACTCAAGCGATGCAATTGCATCGGAGCTTTATTTACGTAAACCACAACTTGCAGAAAAAATGGCAAACTTTCGCTCTGCCCAAGCCCGTGTAAAACGCACTAAACGTAATTTAGAACGCACGTACATCAAAGCCCCTTACGACGCTATAATAAACCAACGCACCATTAGCTTAGGCTCGGTGGTTAGTGCGGGTAGCAAGTTTGGCGAGCTAAGCGCTACCTCGGTTGCAGAGGTGCGTTTACCGGTTGCAGATAAAGAGCTGCAATACCTAGATAACGGCGGTATTGGCGCATTGGTTACACTTAATGCTGAATTTGCCGGCAAACAAACAACATGGCAAGCCAAGATTGTACGAAGCGAAGGTGTGGTTGATCAAACCAGCCGTATGAGCTATTTAGTTGCTCAGTTACCAACTCCGTACGCTGATAACACCAAACCACTGCGTTTTGGCTCTTATATAAATGCCACCATAAAAGGCCGCGCGCTTGATAACGCGATTATAGTGCCGCACCATTTAGTTAAAAATAACAAAATTGCTATTTTAAACGACGATCACACCCTGAGTTTTAAAACGCTTAATATTGTACGTGAACAAAACGGCATGGTGATTGCGGACCAAGGCCTAAACAGTGGTGAGCAACTTATTACCTCTGCCCTTGAATACCCAACTGAAGGCATGGCGGTTAAGCTGGAAGGCACTGAGCCTAAAAGCGATGTGACTCAATTAGCACTTAAAGAGGATACACCATGAGTACCTCAGAAAAAGGCTTAATTGCATGGTTTGCACGTAACCCAGTGGCGGCAAACCTCATCATGATTTTTATACTTATTGGCGGGCTTTTAACAGCGCTGACAATTCGTAAACAGGCATTTCCGCAATTTGAAAGTAACTGGGTGAGTATTGAAGCGGTATACCCAGGCGCAGCCCCGCAAGAGGTTGAAGAAGGTATAACGATAAAAATTGAAGAAAACCTTGAGGGTACCGAGGGTATAAAGCGTTTAATCACTTACTCTAACCGAGGTTATGCGCAAGCGTGGGTAGAAATAGAAGAAAAATACGACCTACAAGAAGCCCTAGACGAAATAAAAGCGCAAGTTGATTCTATCAATACCTTTCCGGCAGGAATGGAGCGCCCTGTTATTCAGCGTGAAAAATTTCAGCAAGAGGTGATGATCCTCGCGCTTTATGGCGACATGAGTTACTACCAGCTTAAAGAGCTAGGTAACGACATAAAAGATGAACTACTCGCCTTGCCTGGCGTTAATTTAGTCGACTTTTACAGTGGCCTAGATTACGAAATAGGCATAGAGATAAGCCCCGACAAACTACGTGAATATGGCCTAACTTTTAGAGATGTTTCAAGTGCGGTGCAAAATTTTTCTACCAATATGTCGGCAGGGCAAATTCGCTCTGACACTGGCTATATTTCAATGCGTGTTGAAAAACAAGCCTACCGTGGTGGTGAATTTGCAAAGCTTCCGCTTATAACGCTTGCCGATGGCGCACAGATTAACTTAGGCGATGTAGCAACGATTAATGATGGCTTTGAAGAAGGCTTACTTTACTCTAAATATAACGGTAAAAACTCACTCACGTTTGAAGTAGATGCCTCAAAAGATCAAGACATTACCGATGTAGCTAAAATTCTTAAAGGCTACATGGCAGAAAAACAATCGAAGCTTCCACAAGGCGTAAAGCTCTCCCCTATTGTTGATTTAACTTACTACCTTGAAGGTCGACTCGATATGATGATCGACAACATGGTATGGGGCGGTATTTTAGTAATGATAGTGCTGGCACTGTTTTTACCGCTGCGTTTAGCTTTTTGGGTAATGATGGGCTTACCGGTGTCTTTTCTAGGTGCCTTTTTGTTTATGCCAATTGGCTTTTTAGACATCACCATAAACATGGTGTCGTTATTTGCCTTTATTATTGTGCTTGGCATTGTGGTCGACGATGCCATAGTCGTGGGTGAGTCTGCCAGTGCCGAAATAGAAAAACACGGCCATAGCCTTGATAATGTTATTCGCGGAGTTAAGCGCGTTGCAATGCCTGCCACTTTTGGGGTTTTAACCACTATCGCGGCGTTTTTACCGCAAGCTATGGCATCGGGCCCGGGCGCTGCGTTTTCTAAAGCCATTGGTGTGGTTATTATACTGTGTTTGATTTTCTCGCTGATTGAATCAAAGCTAATATTACCTGCGCATATTGCAGCCATGAACCCACGTAAACCTAACCCTAAAAACCCATTACATAAACTGCGTAATGTGGTTGATAGTGGCTTAAAACACTTTGTACAAAACTATTACACGCCTTTTATAGGTCATTGTATACATTATCGTTATACCGTAATTATTGGCTTTTTATGTATATTAATAGTCAGTGCAGGTATGTTTGCAGGCGGCTTAGTTAAGTTTGTGCCTAACCCTAAAATACCGCATGATTTTCCGCGTATTACGCTTGAAATGAACCTGGCCTCTTCGGAGCAAGCCACCCTTGAAACGGCTCGTAAAATAGAAGATGTATTACTCAAAGTAGATAAAGAGCTTGAAGAGCAATATGGCCAAAGCATGATCCGCGATTTATCGGTAAGCTTACGTGGGCGTACTCAAGCAAACATTATGGCTATTTTAGTAGAGCCACACTTGCGCCCTATCGACACCTTTGCATTAAGCACCCTGTGGCGCGAACAAATGCCCCCGCTTCCAGGTGTTAAAACGCTTAATATTCAAGATAATATTTTTAGCGGCGGACGTGATGACGGCGACGTAAGCTTTAGGCTACAAGGCAAAGATGCCGATGAGCTAAAAGAAGTAGCTGGTAAATTAAAAGCTAAACTACAAAGCATGGAAGGTGTAGGCGATGTAAACGACTCACTGCAAAGTGCCACCGACGAAGTACAGCTTGATTTAAAACCACTGGCGTACAGCATGGGACTTACACTTGCCGATGCTGCATCGCAAGTAAGCTTTAGTTACTACGGATTAGAAGCACAGCGTATTTTACGCGAAGGTGAAGAAATTAAAGTAATGATACGCTACCCAGAAAGCGAGCGTAACTCAATTAGCAACATTCAAAGTGCGCGTATTATTACCCCAACCGGCGCAGAAGTACCGTTAAGCGAAGTAGCCGAAGTTAGGCTAGTAGATGGTGTAAACCGTATTCGCCGTGAAAACTCAAACCGTACTGTTAATGTGTGGGCAGCAGTAAATACTGACCAAGTTGAGCCATTTGCTATTGCACAAGAAATTCGCGATACCTATTTACCTTCATTGCTTAAAAGCTACCCAGGCGTTAAAAGTAATGTGGCTGGGCGCGTACAAGAAGAAATGGACAGCGCCGATGAGCAGTTACGCGACTTTGCTATATCGCTGATGATTATATTTGCCTTATTGGCCATTCCGCTTCGCTCTTACTCGCAGCCGCTTATTATTATGTCGGTTATTCCATTTGGTGTAGTAGGTGCAATGTTTGGTCACGTAATATTAGGTATGACCATGAGCGGGCTGTCTATGTTTGGCATTATTGCGGTAGCGGGCATAGTCGTAAACGACTCTCTCGTAATGGTTGATTTTGTAAACAAAGCACGCGCAGAAGGCATGGCCGTAAAACAGGCCGTTATGCAGGCCGGTGCAAAGCGCTTTAGAGCTATATTGCTTACCTCAATCACTACATTTATTGGTGTAATGCCAATTATTATGGAAACCAGCTTACAGGCTAAAATAGTTATTCCTATGGCGGTATCGCTGGCCTTTGGTGTGCTATTTGCCACGGTAATTACTTTAATACTTATACCTTGCCAATACGTAGCACTAGAAGACGCTAAGCGCCTTACCCGTAAGCTACTTGGTAAATCGCAACCTATAAGTGTTCAACCGACACCCACTGCAAAATAATTAAAGTTTCTCTCCCAACCATTAAAGCTCGGCCTAATACGCCGAGCTTTTTATTGCCTGCATTATTAATAGTTTTTATAAAGTGTTTCAAATAAATTATGGGTAATTATTTTAATTATATCAGCGTATTATGCGCCCTCAATTTAAAGCATCGCTAACGCATTATAATTTTATTGCTTAGCATTAAGCTCACACCGCAATGGTTTTGAGCCGCTTGTCAGTTAAGTGCCCTCCACTTAGCTCTAATAATTAATTTAAAACACCTAAACATACTGCTATCCGCTTAAAGCGCTATGGCATCTAGTTTATTTATGCACCCTAAGGAACCCTATGTTTGATTTAATAAGCAAACGCAGCGCTAATTTAAAAAATGATGTATTAGCCGGCTTAACCGCTGTGCTTACGCTCATTCCCGAAGCTGTTGCGTTTACCTTTGTAGCGGGAATTGACCCAATGATGGGGCTTTATGGCTCGTTTTTTGTTGGCTTTATTACCGCCGTGTTTGGCGGCCGCCCAGGTATGATTTCGGGTGCTGCTGGCTCTATGGCTGTAGTCACCACCGCCTTTATTATTATGTTTGGGCTGGAGTACTTGCTGGCCGCCGTGGTATTAACCGGTGTGCTACAAGTTGTGTTTGGCGCTTTTAAAATGGGCAAATTTATTAGGCTGTTACCTCACCCTGTAATGCTTGGCTTTGTAAATGGCTTAGCTATTGTGATTGGTATGGCGCAATTTGGCCAATTTAAAGAAAACGTTCGCGTAGTTTACGATAAGCAACACGATATGTTTACCTACGCAGGCGATTGGATGCAACTAACCAGCCCAGCTATGCTTACCATGATGGGGCTAATTGCGTTAACCATGGCAATTGTGTATTTTTTACCGCGCTATACTAAAGCAATTCCTGCCCCTCTTGCTGCAATAGCAGTATGTACAGCGCTGGTCACCTTTACGCCACTTGAGTCAAAACTTGTTAGCGATGTTGTGCACACGCAGCGTACTTCAATGATTGAAAAAGAGATCATTACTGAAAACTTTGCAGCTATAAAAAATCAAGTACCTCATGGGCAATACAGCGAAGTGGCGCAAAATATTGCGCTTGAGCGCCCAACCGATGCGCAAATTACGGCTAAATGGCAAGAAAACGAAGCGCAAAAAGTAGCTGAGGGCTTAAAAGAAACCATCGACCCACTTGATGGCAGTTTAAAAGGTGCATTACCGAGTTTTCACTTTCCGCAAATTAGTTGGGATTTAACCAATAGCGACTCGCTCGATGCGCTTATTACCGTGCTCATGCTTGCGCTTATTTTGTCATCTGTGGGGCTAATAGAAACCCTTATGACGCTTTCGCTTATTGATGAAATAACACAAACCCGCGGGCAAGGTAATCGTGAGTCCGTAGCGCAAGGCTCGGGCAATATTTTAAGCGGTTTATTTGGTGGCATGTGTGGCTGCGCCATGATTGGTCAAAGCATGGTCTGTTTAAACTCAGGCGGACGAGGGCGTGCTGCAGGTATTGCTACCGCTTTATTTATGCTGGTATTTATTTTGTTTTTTCCAAGCTTAATTGAAATGATACCGGTGGCATCTTTAATTGGCGTTATGTTTATGGTGGTTATTGCTACGTTTGAGTGGTCATCTTTGCGCTTATTTGGCCGTGTTCCAAAGTCTGAAATATTTATCATTATTGTGGTATCTACCGTTACCGTATTGCTCGATTTAGCCGTAGCCGTAGGCATAGGTATTGTTATTTCTGCCTTGGTTTATGCATGGAACTCTGCAAAAGAAATCCGTATTCAATGTAGTGATGAATCGCAAAGCGAAAAAACCTATCAAGTAACGGGTAATCTATTTTTTGGCTCAATAACCTCGTTTAAAGAAGGGTTTAATCCACATAACGACCCACAAAAAGTGTGTATAGATTTTGCCAATGCCAGAGTGTGCGACCAATCAGGTATTGAAGCCATACATGGTTTAAGTGAGCGTTATAAAGCATTAGATAAAACGTTGTATTTGCGCCATTTGAGCCCAGAGTCTGCCAAGTTATTACAAAAAGCCGGTGATTTAGTTGAGGTTAACATTGTTGAAGGCCCTAAATACCCTGTAACCAACGACGCTATGGCGTAACACGTCACTTAGGTAACTCACTAAAAAGCTCGGAATTTCCCGAGCTTTTTATTTTTAAGTCAATTGTTTAAATTATTTTAAGCTGGTAAGTTAGGCACGTATATGGACACCCACGCATAAAAGGATGTAACTATGCCACTCGTACAACTTATTCTATTTATTGTTTTTGATGTGTTAACCACACTTGGTTTAAAAAGAATAACCGTAACTTAATGCTATTTGGCTTCATTGCTATATCGTTCACATTTGTAGGGCTCGACTTTTTGATAGGCGTAGATGAAGGGAAGTCAGGCATTAATTAATCAAAAAAATTTTAGCTTGAAAATTAAAGGGACTTTAATGCGCTTATACATACTGATTATTTCTTTAGTTATTTTTTTAAGTGGGTGCCAGAGCTATATTGCTTATCAAATAACTAAGCCTCCGCAGAAAGTTCTCCCTAAAGAATTTGAGAGCTCTATCGCTTTATCTGGAGTACAAACCCATTACTGTAGCAGCGAAGTAGATTGTCTTGATTTTAGGTTTATCTCACCTAAGGATATCGAAAGCTACCTACTCGATGGCAATACACTTTCGTTAAGTTTGATTGTTGGAGGAAGCACTGAAGATGAGGTTTTTGAATACCAACTTACTTCAGATAATTTACCAAACAACCAAAATAGCGGGCTTTTAATTATCTTTCCTGGGTATGGCGTAGATAGCTTGATTTACACCATGCAAGCAAGATGGCTTAGCCATGTCACTGGAAAAAATGTGATAGTGATGCCTGCAAGTAATCAATACGAGAAGTTTAGATTTGGTTTAAACTCGCTTGATGTGCTAGTCAATTATGTAAATAAAGAAAACTACACTGATATTTCCTTAATTAGTTACTCAATGGGCGCAATTGCGGGAGTTGAGTTGGCATCTAAGCTGAATATTAGTAAGCATATACTTTATGCCCCAATGATTAATTTTGAGGCCGCACTAAACACAATTGCTAACTTATCACACCCTATTTATAGCAAACTATTAGGCGATGATTATTTAAACGAAGTCGCGGCTAAGATAATTGAAAAAAGTGAAGTACCTCTTACTAAACTCGACATATTAAATAATCTAAATAAGACCCCGCATGCTAGGCAAACTTACATCTTTTCAAGTAATACAGACAAAGTGAGTCCATATAATAGGTTGCTTACTCTTAACAACTCAAAAGTGAGCATGTATGAGGTAAAAGATTTAAATCACATTGAAATGGTTTCTTTAATTTCCACACAGCAAAGGAATGTGCTCCTTTCCTTGCTTGATGGATAACTTTGCCAACATTCCTAATAATTGAGAAAAATATTGCTCGTTTTTTATCCCTAATACGTTATGGTATTTAAATAATAAATATACATAATAAAGTTAAGGAGCAGCCATGAATACCCCGCAATCAGATCATATCCCGCAAGAAGCCTTTGATTGGTACGACGAATACGCCCACGGTTTAATGGACCGACGTACATTTATGAAAAAACTAGGTGGGTTAGCTGCACTTGGTTTTTCAATGAGCGTACTAACCAGTGCCCTGTTACCTAATTATGCGTTTGCAGAGCAAGTATCATTTAACGATGATGATATTAAAGCCACCTACGAAGAATTTGATTCGCCAAACGGGCATGGTAAAGGCAAAGGCTACTTAGCTGTACCTAGCAAAATTGAAGGTAAACTGCCGGTTGTATTAGTTATTCACGAAAACCGTGGTTTAAACCCATATATTAAAGATGTAGCAAGGCGCTTAGCCAAAAAAGGCTTTATTGCCTTTGCACCCGACGCACTCTTTGCGCTTGGTGGCTACCCAGGCAATGACGATGAAGGCCGCGCTATGCAAAAAACCATGGACAGAGCTAAAATTCAAAACGACTTTGTAGCTGGGGCTCACTTTTTAAAAAATCATTCGAATAGTAACGGCAAACTGGGAGCTGTAGGCTTTTGTTTTGGTGGTTACATTGTTAATTACTTAGCAGCGGTTGAGAGTGACTTACTGAGCGCGGGCGTGCCTTTTTATGGCACACCTGCCAGTGAGTCACTGCACAAAAATATAAAAGCGCCTTTAATGATTCAATTAGGTGAGCTTGATAAACGCGTTAACGCTACATGGCCTGATTATGAAAAAAGCTTAAAAGCTTACAATGTTGAGTACATTATGCACATGTACGAAGGCGCTAATCATGGTTTCCATAACGACTCTACTGGGCGTTATGATGAGCAAAAAGCAGAACTTGCTTGGCAGCGTACCTTAGCGTTTTTTAATGAAAAACTAAGTTAATAATAAGGTAATGCCACCAGCTTAAAATGGGTGGCATTTTTTAAGTTAATTGAGCTCTGTAATGTGTAGAAGCTCACCAGATGGTCCCCATAAATAAATCACTTTACCCCACGGCTCTTGTTTTATCCCTTCATAGCGAATATCAAAGTGAGTTAACTTACTAATAGTGTTAAAGGCTTCGTATATATTTAATACGCACACTTGCAGCATTAAATTTTCAGCAAATTCTTGGTTGTAGTAACGTTGTAAAAACAAACTACATTCACCTGATGTTGCTATGCTTAAATCAGCTGATGCAGGCTCAATAGTAAAGCCAAGCGCCTTATAAAAGTCGCGCGATTCCTGATAATTTTTACACGGTACAAACACTCTAATATCATCAACTTGCATTATCAGTCCTTCATTAGCCAAGCACGCTTTTATCAATAATCCCTTTTGCAATAAGGGCTTTTAAAATACCGGCGCTTTTTTCTCTAAAGGCATCGCGAAGTAAGCGCACCGCTGGAGTGATTGACTGCCTACTTGGGCACACCAACCAAAGCTCTGTAGGCGTGGGTTTAAAGTTTGGCATAACACTTATGACATTACCGGCAAGTAATTCATTAGACATATCTAAGCACGATTTAACCGCCAGCCCCTTGCCCGACACACACCAGCGCCTTACTAAATCGCCATCGTTAGCCGCATGGCCACCGTGCAATTTTACTTTAAACTCTTCGCTGGCATCGCTAAATACCCATACATCTTTAATTATATCTTGCAGTTGATAAAACAGCCCTTTATGTTCAGTTAAATCATGTGGATGAGCAGGCGTGCCATGTGTATCAAGGTAGCTTTGTGCTGCGCATAAAATACGCGGTACGTCGCAGATTTTAAAACCGTACATGCTGGCATCGTTAGGTTTACCATAACGCAGTGCAATGTCGACCGAGTCACGATAAAAGTCGATATTACTGTCGCTTATATTGGCGCGCAAGCTGAGCTGAGTGTGGGTTTGCATGAACTCGTCAAGCCAGGGGATCACAATGTTGCGCCCTAAATCAGAAGAAAGCGCAATACGCAGCTCGCCATCAATTATATCGTCATCGCTTTTAAGTGTATTTTTGGCTTGTTCAAGCATTGCCATTGCTTGCTGGCATTGCGGAATGTAACGCTCGCCGGCTGCAGAAAGCCTTAAATGGCGAGTGGTGCGTATAAATAGTTCAAAACCTAAAGCCTGCTCTACCCTTTTAACAGCAGCACTTGCTGTGGCGGTGCGCATATCTAAATTTGATGCTGCAGCAGTAATACTTTTAAACTCTGCCACTTTTAAAATTACCTGTAAGTCTTCTAAAAGCATTGTGTATTAATCCATTATCAACTTAATAATTTAATTATTATTTTTGGCAAAATTAAGCGCTTTAGGTTTGCTTACAGTGTATTGAGCAATCAAAAAGTAATTTATTGTCTATTTATATTTGACAATGCTTATCTATTGCGCGGTTTATCAATATAAAGGCTAATATTACACTGTACCCAACAGCTAGTCACTAACCACTATTTATTAAATTAGGACAATCTTTAGGGCGTTTATTAGTAAACCCAGCTTTTGGGCATTAATAGTATGTTTAAAAAGCAAACTTGTTTAAAGCGAGCGCTCACCCTTTTAATTAACTAATATTATTTGATAAAGATTCAATTATTACCCTGTTTATTACATAAAAATTCTCACCTATTATTCACCTCATCGCAAGCGAAGTCATTTAGGCTATTAAAATCGCTTTACTCTATTTTTTAGCATAACGGGTATCACAGTATGAAACGATTAAAAACCACCTTAGCAATAGCAACCCTGTCATTAGCCACAAGTGCTTTTTCAAGCGCCTATGCAGCAGACGTTGGCCCCCTTGAAACGGTGACTACTTTTAATAAATATCGCGGCGCAGGTATAACTATAACACCTGCAGGGCGAATGATTGTAAGCATGCATCCGCTTGATGCACCAAAAACGCGAGTAGTTGAAATTATGGCAAACGGTGCTCAACAACCTTTCCCTAGCGAAGATTGGGCTGACGGCCCCGAGCTTGGCAAAGTAGGCCTTGCAGCCGTAATTGGCGTACATAGCGACAGCAAAGGTGTGGTGTGGATTTTAGACATGGGCAGCGAGCAAGTAGCTCCAAAACTAATTGCTTGGGACAGCGTTGCCAATACCTTAGTTAATACCATTGAATTAAATAAAGACGCTGTACTTGATAACTCGTTTTTACAAGACTTTGTTATTGATGAACGTAACGACAAAATTTACATTGCCGATATGTCTTTTGGTAACTTTATGGGCGCCACTAAACCTGCGTTTATTGTTGTTGATTTAAAAACCGGCGAATCAACGCGTGTACTTGAGGGCAATGCTAAGCTAATGCCAGAGGAGCGCGATATTGTCATAGAAGCCTCTCCTGTTGCATCTAAATCAGCAAAAGGTGAAACAACAAACCTACGTTTTGGTTTAAACCCAATTACCATTGATGATAAAAACGAATGGGTATACTTTGGCGCATTTACAGGCACAAGTATTTACCGTATTCCGGCAAAAACGCTCGCTGATAGCACGTATTCAGATGCTAAAAAAGCAAAAAGCATTGAAGTGTTTGGCCCTAAAAACCCAAGCGATGGCATGACCTACGCGCCAGGTGGCGGTATTTTAGTAACCGACCTTGAAAACAATGCCATTGGTTTAACGACTAAAGGCCACTACGAAATAATTGTTCAAGACAAACGATTATCATGGCCTGATAGCCTAGCAGTGAGCAATGGTTGGATTTATGTAACACAAGATCAGCTTCACCAGCACCCTGCATTTAGCCAAGACTTTGGTAATGCAAAACCACCTTACGTATTAACGCGTTTTCGCTTTAATCAAAAATAATTAATTATTTTTATAAGCCAGCCATACCCGCTGGCTTTTTAGGAGTTAAGTTATGCTACTGGATACCCCTATTTGTGACTTTGGCTGGCAAGCACCCAACTTTACGTTAAAAAACCCGCAAGGTGAGTCTTTTAACTTAGCCGATAACCTTGGCGAAAGCGCCTTGTTAATCATGTTTATTTGTAACCATTGCCCTTATGTGCAACGTATTGCAAGGCGCTTAAGCGAAGATACCGCGTTATTAATAAACGAAGGTATAAATGTGTTAGCTATTATGTCGAACGACTATAAAAGCGTCCCTGCTGACTCCCCAGCTAATATGGAAAAATTTGCTAAGCAGCACGGCTTTTTGTTTCCCTACCTTGTTGATGAAAACCAACGCGTAGGCAAACAGTATGGCGCGGTTTGCACGCCTGATTTTTTTGGTTTCAATAAACATGGGGCACTGCAATACCGTGGCCGCTTAGACGATGCAAAAATGAGTAACGATGCACATCGCACTCCTGAGTTAGTTAATGCCATGCGCCAAATTGCGGCCACAGGCAAAGGTCCTGAGCAGCAAACACCCAGCATGGGCTGCTCTATAAAATGGAGTAATTCATTATGAGTACAGTACATTTAAAATTGGGCGTAACCGATTTATCGTTTCATCATGTAACGGCCTCTTTAGTGAGCCATGTTTTAACTGATATGGGCTTTAACGTTGAGCGCATTTATGCGCCGCATCAAGATAATTTTAAAAACCTTAAATCTGGTGAAGTAGATTTACTCGCCTCAGCATGGCTGCCTTCAAGCCACGGTATTTATAAAGCCGATGTTGAACAAGTTATGCCACTCGTTGAGCTTGGCTTACATTATGAGCCTTATGCACACTGGGGCGTACCAGATTACGTACCGCAAAGTGCAGTGAACGAAATTAGTGATTTGTTAAAACCAGACGTGCTTACAAAAATGCAAAAAACAATTCAGGGCATTAATGCCGGTGCTGGTATTACCCGTTTTTCTATTAATATGATGAAAGAATATGGGCTGACGAGCGCAGGGTATGAGTTTTTAACCGGCACAGAGCATGACTGTTTTAGCGCGTTTGAAAACGCCGTCGCCACCCAAACCTGGTGCGTAGTGCCGTTATGGAAGCCACAATTTTTGCATTACAAGCACACAATACGTGAGCTTAAAGAACCACAAGGATTACTAGGCGTTGTTGATAGAGCTGTTTTACTCCTACGTGAAGATAAACAAGCGCTGTTTAACCAAGCACAGTTAAACACCCTTGATAAATTACGCTTTTCAAATGAGATCATTGCCGAGCTTGACTATAAAGTATGCAAAAACTTACAACCACTCGATGACGTAACGCGTAATTGGCTTAATAACAATCCAATTAAAAAGTAATTTGTGCTTTGTTTTTTTAAAAAAGGCTCAATATAGACACTACTTGGCTAAAATAGCCACTTAACGGAGATAACCATGACCCATCCAATTATTAATGATTTAGAAAAACGTTATACAACTAAACGCTACACAACCAAGCGTATTCCTCAAGATGATCTAGATGTAATTTACGAAGCTATGCGTCTTTCTCCTTCATCTATTAACTCGCAGCCGTGGAAATTTATTGTTATTGAGTCAGACGAAGCTAAAGAGCGTATGCACTCTACGTTTGCTAATAAATTTCAATTTAATCAGCCGCATATTAAAACTGCATCACACGTTATTTTATTTGCTTACAACCCTAAATATAAACGTGATGACTACGCACAAGTCATTGATGCAGACATTAAAAATGGCCGTACTCAAAGTGAAAACCGCGAACAAGCATTTGGTGCGTTTGCTTTTGTTGATATGAATACCGATGAGCAAGGCAACAATGCAATGTGGACCAAAGCGCAAACTTACATTGCCCTGGGCAACACAATGCACGCCGCAGCACGCTTAGGCGTTGATTCAACACCTATGGAAGGTGTAGATGCACAGCTTATTGGTGAAGTGTTTGAACAAGAGCTCGATGGCTATATTTGTGATGTAGCATTGGTACTTGGCTACCACGATGACACTGAAGATTATAACGCTAAGTTACCTAAATCTCGCTTAGCAAAAGAGCAAGTTATTCAGGTTTTATAAAAACCTATTAAAAAAGCTTAGCGCTAATGAGTGCTAAGCTTTTATATTCATTTTATTTTTTAGCAATAGCTTGCAGTACCGACGCTAAACCTGTGTGGTATGTGCCTTCAAACACTTCTCGCTTTAGCTCTTCTAAATGTATAAAGCTAAGCTCGGTTAAGTCATCTTGTAAATCGCTTTTTGAGGTTTTAGTATCGACACTTGGGCCGCCTCCGGTATTATAATTTACTTGCTCAGGCGTATAGGCCTCAAGTAAAAACACCCCACCTGGCTTTAAACCTTTAACAGCGCGCTTATATACCGCTGAACGCACGGCACTTGGTAAAGGGCAATAAATAGACACTACTGCATCCCATTTTTCTTTTTCAAAATCAAACTTCGCTAAATCGGCGTGTACTAGCTCAATGTTTACGTTGTGCTCTTTGGCAAGCTTTGCCGCTTTTTCAAGCCCTACTTTTGAGCCATCAACCGCGGTAACGCTGTAACCCATTTTTGCTAAAAATACCGCATTTCGTCCCTCACCTTCGGCTAAGCTAATAACATTGCCTTTAGGTAATTGCTTATAGTGCTCAGCTAAAAAATCGTTTGGCTGTTTGCCATAAGCATATTGCTGAGTGTTATACCTTTCATCCCACATAATAGCTCCTGGTATTATTTTGCGTATTCATAGCGTTGAATAAGCCTGCTTAATAATTCCACTAATAATATGTAGTGTAAATAGGTAACTAATTTTTTAATGTTGTTAATATACTACTCAGCCATGCTCACGCACACTGCTAAGTGCTGGATTAAAAGGGGGGATTTTCAGAGCTAAATAAAAAAAGCCAGTGACGAGGTCACCGGCCAAAAGAAGGCAATACGAAGGGAGTCGTACTGGCTGTTAAAACTTTTTCAGTATTCGCTATCTTAATAACGGCACATGAGATTCTAATGCCTGATAGTTCATCCATTGGTTTAATTGCTCTGGCCAGGTAATGGTTGGCTCGCAATATAAACCGCGTAATATAGAAAAATAAATAGCGCTATCAAGCAAGCTTAATGACGTTTTACCATTATTAATATTGAGCTGTTTTTCGGTGCCAATTAAAAATTCATTTACTTGTAAAACGATCTCAGGAGTTGATGCTATTAGGTTTACAAAGTTAAGCTCTGTTGATTGCTTGTTATCTTCCCACGCTATGCGGCTAGATTCTGTTTTAAACTCTTTTAAATCAAGTAATGGCCAGCGCGGCAAACCAATTTGCAATAAAGGCGCAAACGAGCCACCTTGCCACTCAATAGCCCCTTGCGTTGGCTTGTTTGATTCGCTAGAGCCAGCAAGTTCAATAAACAGGCTAATAATTTCGTTACTTTCACCCATAACAGTGCCGTCATCTTTTTCAAGAATAGGTACCATTTTTTTACCAATTAGTTTTGTTGGTGTTTCAGTGTCGTCGTAATCAAGTACAACGTCATCAAGCTTAATGCCTAATTTACCTGCTACATATTTAACACGCGCACAAAAAGGACAATGAGAGTAACTGTATAGTTTCATAATTAATTAAAGCCTAAAGCGGGTTAAGTACCTATGCCCGTAAGATACCCAAATAGTCAGCGCAGAAAAACCGCATTTAGGTTGAAACTTTATCTTGTAAAAATTGATAATCACGCTTTAAAAAGTAAATAAAATAAAAAAACACGCCATAAAGGCGTGCTTAATTTACACATTATAGTTAGCGCCCTATTACGCCCTCAGCTAAAGGTTTAAATCTAAATATATAATAAGGTGCTTTATTTTGAGCATTGCCGTTATTAAGTTGTGCCGAAAGCGGCAATTGCGCAGCGCCGGTGTACATGTAACCCTCTGGTCCAATGCTTACACCATCAGGCCAAATCATGTTTTTATCGTACGTGTAATCACGGTACGTACGTGTTTTGGCATCAATAACGCCCACAGTACGCTCACCCACTATGGTTAAATATAAATTATCATCAGCATCAATACTTAAACCACCGTTTACTGGTTTTTGTGCGTATTGCTCTACACGTTCGCCTAGTTGTTTATCGGTTAATTGCTCGTTAGCAATGTCGGCCATTTTAATACGGTAAACATACTTTTTATTAAGCGGAGCAAAGTAAAGCCATTGCTGCGCGTTATCAAGCACAATGCCATCGGCCCCAATAAAGGCATTAAGTTGCTTTTGGTTATCAGTCCCTTCATCAATCATTATTGGCATTGTGTAATCGGGTAATGCACTTTCGTGACCTTGCAGTACTCGCCGGCTCTTACCTGTTTTAGTATTAACGATAATAAGGGCGGCTTGCTTGCCATTTCCGCCATCTGCAATACCTTCATCAGCGATCACCAATGTATTGTATTTGCTCGATATAGCTAAATCATTAAGTTGAGATTGAGCAACCGATATAGGGCTAGGTAAGTAAATAATTTTATTAAGCTTATTGTTTAGCGCATCCCATGCTATCAGCTTTGGCGTAATACGCGGTTGCGCCTGACCTGAGTCGAGTATCCAGACATTACCTCTGTCATCAGCCCTTACCCCTAATACCCAATTTAAATAGTTAGCGGGATTTTTTAAGCTGCCATCACTTTTATAAGGGGTTTGCATTTGCGCATTAGGAAATGGCACCACATCACCACTTTTTAAAAGCTCCCCCACTTTTACTTTTGGGTTATAAAAAGGGTGATAACTAAAAATAAAGCGCTTGTTTTGTGTATACGTAATACCGCCCACAGCACCGTCGGTTTGTGCGTAAACCTCAGCGGGTACCGTGTCATTTGCAAAAGCCGAGGCACTTATTAGCAAGGCTATAGCGCTTAGCCCTAATTTAGATTTATTTAAAAACATAATTTGCCCTACTTTTCTTAATGTAATTAGCTGTGCCGTCTATCCAGTCTTGACGAGCTGGTGCAAAAAAATCAATATCCACCGTATCTTGGATAAAGTGAAATTCGTGCGGTACATTGGCCGGTATTACCATCATGTCACCCGCTTTCATAAGGTATTGTTTACCGCCAGAAAACACTTTAGCCTCGCCTGACATGATCCACGTCACTTGTTCATTTGGGTGTTTATGAAGCGGTACTTTGCCGCCTTTTTTAGCCACCCATTTTACAAACGTTGATTGCGTACCATGAAAATATTGACGTGTTAAATATGGACCCATTTGCTCTTTGGGTTGGCTGTCGAGATTAAGTAAAAAAGGGGCGTTGGTAATGTGCTGATTATAACTATCCATTATGCCCATTTGGGGTGCAGGCGTTATTTGCTGTTCAAGTTTACTTTGCGCTGCCCATACGCCACTGCTTGTTAAAGCAGTTGCTAGTAAAAGCGTGTTAATTTTCATAGTTTCACCTAAATAATAAACTGTGTGCGGTTGCACTGACTATTTAGGCAAAGTTTACAGGCTGAGGATTTTTGAAAAAGCCGCCTAGGCAAGAAACATTTTCAAATAAAAACGAGTAATTAATTACTTATTACAAAACAAAAACCCAGCAATAAAGCTGGGTTTTACTTAGGTAATGCTTAAAAACGCTTAACTGACCTTTAATTCTTGCATTTGTATGTACTGTACTAAGTCTTCAATCGTTACCACTGTCATGCTGTGTTTATTAGCATAATCACTTACCTGTGGTAAACGCGCCATGGTGCCATCAGGATTAGTGAATTCACAAATAACTCCAAACGGTTTTAAACCAGCCAGCTGCATTAAATCAACAGATGCCTCGGTGTGGCCGCGGCGAACTAAAACCCCACCTGTTTGTGCTTTTAAGCCAAATACATGGCCTGGGCGCGATAAATCACTGGGTTTGGCGCTATCGGCTGTGGCGGCTTTAATCGTTGTTACTCGATCGGCTGCCGATACGCCGGTTGTAACACCGTGTTTAGCCTCTATTGTGACTGTGTAGGCTGTATTATTTTGGCTGGTGTTGTGAGTTACCATTTGCGGTAGCTCGAGCTGCTTAATACGCTCATCGCCCATACACAGGCACACAATACCGCTGCCTTCGCGGATCATTTCCGCCATTTGTTGGGTGGTTAAATGCTCGGCAGAGAAAACAAAATCACCTTCGTTTTCGCGGTTCTCGTCATCAACAACAAGTACGCCTTGGCCTTGCTGCAAAGCAGCGATGGCGTTTTCTACGCGGGTGTGGCTTTCGCCAAATTGGCTAAGTAAAGACTGAATCATTATTATATTCCACATAAAAATAAATAGATTCAGGACACTGAAAGGCATGGCAAAACACACAAACTAAATTGCGCACTTTTTGCCACTAAACAGCTTATACCAATCCGCTTAATTAAGTGATTTATTTTGAGGTTGGAAAAACGTGTCGCTCAAAATGATTAAGTATTATTGCGAATTGGTATTAAACACGCAGCCACAGGCCACGTGTTTGCATACGCTACAAGCTATATTCTCTTTCATCCGGACTATAACCGTCGGCTCTGGCATCTCACCAGATCTGCTTGACCTTTATTTAATACATTAAAAAACGATTATTAAATAAAGCGCTCGCGGGCTCGTTTTATTCAAAAACTAATGAGTAAAACATACCGCCGGTGGGGAATTTCACCCCGCCCTGAGAATGTACCGTGAAGTTATCTGTTCACGGCCTGCGCATTATACGCGTGTATTTATACGTTATTCAAAAATAAACGTTAAATAAGTTCAGTGTTTAGTGAGGCATTGAGTACGTTACCTTGGTTAATATCGGCCGTGAGTGAGCATTTTGCGCCATTAACTAAGTTTAAATTTGGCTGCACATGGCCAATATCAGCATCTATTATTACCGGGAATAAACACCCACCCAATGCCACATCTAGCGCATGGCGGTAATCAAATGCATCGTGATGACTTTGTGTTATTTCGCTGCGCCCTAAAATAAGGCCGTTAATATCATCAAATACACCGGCAAGTTTGAGCGACAGTAAAAATCGTGCCACGGTTGTAGGGGTAAGCTCTGAATTTTCTAGGTATAAAATTAGCCCTTCGTTCGCACTGTGTTTTTTAAAGTCGTGCAATGCTAAAAATGGCGAATCCAGCAATAATCCTACCGTATCAAGGCAACCGCCAAATAAGCGCCCAGACATCTCTATTGTGCGCTCATCGGTGTAATTGAGGCACTGCCACTGGGTAGGCTCGCTTGGCGCTAGCAGCTCATCGGGGTTTTGTGCGTAATTGGGTTTATTTTTTTGATAATAAGCAGAAGGTCCTTGCTCAAATTTACTTCCCGACTCGTAGGTAATGGTTTCAAAAATTTGTAAGCTGTAGGGGTTTGTTTCATCAGGGTGAAGCTGCATTAGGTTGGCACTATGAAGTGTTGCCCATTGGCACTTAGCCGTAAGTGCACAGGCAATTGTGCTCACATCAGAAAAGCCCACCAGCCATTTAGGTTTGGCCTCTTTTATGGCGTTAAAATCGAGCAGTGGCAAAATTTCCATCGCCAGCTCTCCGCCCATTGGCGGCATAATGGCGGCAACCTCATCATCTAGCAAAAAGCCCATTAATTGCTTGGCATGCGCTTTTGCATCTAATTCATCGCGGGGTTTATTTTGGCGTAAAAACTCCCCTTCTACTACCTCGTAACCACGGTGTTTTAAACCGTCTATCACTCTATCTAATCGTGCATGGTATTTTTCTTTTAAGCCCGACGAAAGCGAGCAAATAGCAATTTTAGAGCCTACTTTTAAAGGCGCTGGATAAAGTATATTAGCCATGAATGTTCCTTTTAATAAAGTGATTCCACTGTGTAAAAGCCGTTATGCATTTACACATTACCTATATGAATGTACCTATATCAACACGCACAGTCTTTATGCAATATGAATAAGCGTAGAGTGTGTTTAGCATTTATGCAGTCACCATTTTATTTATAAATTTTTTAACGGGTAATGGCGCGCGCTTTTTATAGCAATCTACTAATGCCAATCCGTTTAATTAAATAATCTATTTTGAGGGGTGGTGTTATATATGCGGTTTATGAGGGTAAGTTGGCATTAGCTAGTTTTTAGGCATAAAAAAACCGATGCAATTGCATCGGTTTTTGCTAGTACATTACTGTGAGCTAAATATTAAAGATACTCAACGTCAATGATTTCGTACTCAACGTCGCCTTTAGGCGTTTTAATGGTCACAGCATCATCTGTTTGTTTACCAATTAAACCGCGCGCAATCGGTGAGTTAACAGAAATTAAGTTACTTTTAATATCTGCTTCGTCATCACCCACAATACGGTAGGTTACTTCGGCATCTGTTTCTACATTTACAATAGTGACAGTAGTACCAAAAATAACTTTACCTGTATTAGGCATTTTAGTTACGTCAATAATTTGCACATTTGAAAGCTTAGCTTCAATTTCTTGAATACGGCCTTCACAAAAACCCTGTTGCTCACGCGCAGCGTGGTATTCAGCGTTTTCTTTTAAGTCACCATGTTCACGTGCAATCGCAATATCATTTACGATTTTAGGACGGGTAACTGTTTTTAATTCGTTAAGCTCTTCGCGCAGTAACTCTGCGCCACGAACTGTCATCGGAATTGATTGCATACTTTTCTCACTTAACACCAAGGCCTAGTGGCCTTGGTACATTTCCTTAGTTCAATCGCTGGTGTAGCTCTTGAACTGACGTCACTTTACTACGGTCGTCCGCTTGGTTAGCAGTACAGTTAGCAAATGCCGCGTTCAAGGTTGTCGTGTAGTTGGTTTTGTTTTGCAATGCACCACGACGCAACACCTTCGAATCTTCGATCGCTTGGCGACCTTCGGTGGTATTTACGATATAGCTGTACTCTTTATTCTTGATGTTATCAAGAATATGCGGGCGGCCTTCATATACTTTGTTTACACGGCGTACTTCAATACCGGCCTCTTTTAAAGCCTCTGCTGTGCCACCTGTTGCATCAATTTCAAAACCAAGGTCTGTCATGGTTTTAGCAAGTTCTACAACACGAGACTTATCGCTGTTACGTACAGATAGTAACGCGCGACCACCGCGTGGTAAAGTGTTGCTTGCACCTAATTGTGCTTTTGCGAACGCTTCGGCGAAAGTATCGCCAACACCCATCACTTCACCTGTAGAGCGCATCTCTGGGCCACGGATAGGATCCACACCTTGGAACTTAGCAAATGGTAAAACAACTTCTTTAACGCTGTAATACGGTGGAATTACTTCTTTAGTAATGCCTTGGCTTGCTAAAGACTGACCCGCCATACAACGCGCGGCTACTTTTGCAAGTGCAATACCGGTCGCTTTAGATACAAACGGTACAGTACGCGCCGCACGTGGATTCACTTCAATTAAGTACACTTTGCCATCTTTTACAGCAAATTGTGTATTCATTAAGCCCACTACGCCAAGCTCAAGTGCCATATCGGTTACTTGTTTGCGCATAACATCTTGCACTTCTTGTGATAAAGAGTGTGCAGGTAATGAACATGCTGAGTCACCCGAGTGAACACCCGCTTGCTCAATGTGCTCCATTATACCGCCAATAATTACTTGCTCGCCGTCACAAATGGCATCAACGTCCACTTCGATTGCATTATCTAAGAAGTGATCAAGTAGTACTGGCGCTTCATTTGAAGCTTGTACCGCTTCGGTCATGTAACGCCGTAAGTCTTGCTCATCGTAAACAATTTCCATTGCACGGCCACCCAGTACGTACGATGGACGCACAACCAGTGGGAAGCCAATTTCACCTGATTTAAGTAATGCTTCTTCAGTTGATGTAACTGTTGCGTTTTCTGGTTGTAGTAAATCAAGACGCTCTACTAACTGTTGGAAACGCTCACGGTCTTCTGCGCGGTCAATCGCATCTGGTGAAGTACCAATTACTGGCACACCATTCGCTTCAAGTTCACGTGCTAGTTTAAGTGGTGTTTGGCCACCGTACTGTACAATCACACCTTTTGGTTTTTCAACACGTACAATTTCTAATACGTCTTCAAGTGTAATTGGTTCAAAGAATAGACGGTCAGAGGTATCGTAATCGGTAGAAACCGTTTCAGGGTTACAGTTAACCATGATGGTCTCATAGCCGTCTTCGCGTAGCGCAAGGGCTGCGTGCACACAACAGTAGTCAAACTCAATGCCTTGGCCGATACGGTTAGGACCGCCGCCAATAACCATGATTTTGTCTTTGTCTGACGGGTTCGCTTCACACTCTTCATCGTACGTTGAGTACATGTAAGCTGTGTCTGAGCTAAATTCGGCAGCACAGGTATCAACACGCTTGTACACAGGTACAATGTTTAACTGATGACGCTTTTTGCGAATTTCGGCTTCAGATACACCAGCAATTTCAGCAATACGTGGGTCGGCGAAGCCTTTACGCTTAAGTTTACGTAAAAACTCTGCATTTAAGCCGGCCATGCCACCTTCAGCGATTTTAGCTTCGTCTTTTAAAATGTCTTCTATTTGTACTAAGTACCAAGGGTCAACTTTGGTAAGTTCAAATACTTCTTCTACGCTCATACCGTGGCGCATTGCATCGGCAATGTACCAAATACGCTCAGCGCCTGGCTCGCGTAGTTCACGGATGATTTTTTCGCGCGCTTTCGGGTCATCAAGTGCCACAATTGGGTTAAAGCCCGTTGCGCCTACTTCAAGACCGCGTAATGCTTTGTGTAACGATTCTTGCTGGTTACGACCAATCGCCATTACTTCGCCCACTGATTTCATTTGCGTTGTTAAGCGGTCGTTCGCGCCAGCAAATTTTTCAAAGTTAAAGCGAGGAATTTTTGTTACTACGTAGTCGATTGATGGCTCAAATGACGCTGGTGTTTTACCACCTGTAATGTCGTTTTGAAGTTCATCTAACGTGTAACCAATTGCTAACTTAGCGGCAATTTTAGCAATAGGGAAACCCGTTGCTTTAGATGCCAGTGCGGATGAGCGAGATACACGTGGGTTCATCTCAATGATAACCATGCGGCCATCATCAGGGTTTACACCAAACTGTACGTTTGAACCACCGGTTTCAACACCAATTTCACGCAGTACCGCCATAGAGGCATTACGCATTAATTGGTATTCTTTGTCGGTTAGGGTTTGTGCTGGTGCAACGGTGATTGAATCACCAGTGTGTACACCCATTGGGTCAAAGTTTTCGATAGAACATACAATGATACAGTTGTCTTTTTTGTCGCGAACAACTTCCATTTCATATTCTTTCCAGCCAATCAGTGATTCATCAATCAACAACTCACTTGTTGGTGATAAATCTAGGCCGCGCTCACAGATTTCGTTAAATTCTTCCATGTTGTAAGCCACACCGCCACCGGTGCCGCCCATAGTGAAAGAAGGACGAATAATACACGGAAAACCAATACGTGTTAGCGTATCGTGTGCTTCATCCATAGAGTGAGCAATTTCAGCACGTGGACATTCAAGGCCAATGTTTTTCATGGCTACGTCAAAGCGTTCACGGTTCTCTGCTTTGTCGATTGCATCGGCGGTTGCGCCAATAAGCTCAACGCCGTGTTTAGCCAGTACGCCGTGCTTATCTAAATCAAGTGCACAGTTTAATGCAGTTTGACCACCCATTGTTGGTAGTACTGCATCTGGCTTTTCTTTTTCAATAATTTTTTCTACCACTTCCCAATGAATAGGCTCGATGTACGTTGCATCGGCCATTTCTGGGTCGGTCATGATAGTCGCTGGGTTTGAGTTAACTAATATAACTCTAAAGCCTTCTTCTCTAAGTGCTTTACACGCTTGAGCACCAGAGTAATCAAATTCACAAGCTTGGCCAATTACAATTGGGCCTGCGCCTAAGATAAGAATGCTTTTTAAATCGGTACGTTTTGGCATTATTACTCCAGTTAAATTAGTTATTACGCGCTTGCATCAGGTCGATGAAGTGGTCAAATAATGGGGCTGCATCGTGCGGGCCTGGGCTTGCTTCTGGGTGACCTTGGAAGCTAAACGCTGGCTTATCAGTACGATGAATACCTTGTAGTGTTCCATCAAATAACGATTTGTGCGTGGCACGTAAGTTACTTGGTAGTGTGTCTTCATCGGCAGCAAAACCGTGGTTTTGTGCGGTGATCATTACTACATCGCGGTCTAAGTCTTTTACTGGGTGGTTACCACCGTGGTGGCCAAATTTCATTTTTACTGTTTTAGCACCTGAGGCCAGTGCTAATAATTGATGCCCTAAACAAATACCAAAAATTGGTGTATCGGTTTCTAAAAAGGTTTTAATTGCATCAATAGCGTAAGTACATGGCTCTGGATCGCCAGGACCATTAGATAAGAAGATACCATCTGGGTTTAAAGCAAGTACATCGGCGGCTGAGGTTTGCGCTGGTACAACGGTTAATTTACAACCGCGATCAACTAGCATACGTAAAATATTACGTTTAACACCGAAGTCGTAGGCTACTACATGAAACTTTTCATCATCGCTGCTAAGGGTTTTAAATCCTTGGCCTAATGTCCAGCTTGATTCGCGCCACTCAAAATTTTCCTTGGTTGAGACAACTTTTGCTAAATCCATACCTTTTAAACCTGGGAAGGTTTGCGCGGCTTGTAACGCTTTGTTTTCGTCTAACTCGTCACCGGCAATAATACAGCCGTTTTGTGCGCCTTTGTCGCGCAAAATACGGGTAAGCTTTCTGGTGTCGATGTCCGCAATACCTAAAATATTACGTTGTTTTAAGTAATCATCTAACGATTGCTCGTTACGAAAGTTACTTGCTAGCAGTGGCAAATCACGGATCACTAGGCCTTTAGCCCAAATTTGATTCGCTTCTTCGTCTTCGCTGTTGGTACCCGTATTGCCGATATGTGGGTACGTCAAAGTTACGATTTGTTCCGCGTATGATGGATCAGTCAAAATTTCTTGATAACCAGTCATAGACGTATTGAATACTACTTCACCGACTGACATGCCGTCAGCGCCGATTGCAGTACCGCGAAACACTGTGCCGTCTTCTAGGACTAACAGAGCGGATTTAGTCAAGTTAAACCTCCTAACAGTAAAAAACGGGAGTAAGCAAATGCTTAACACCCCGCCAATACCCAGAGGGATCGTCAAAACCAGATTTTTTTGTGAGCTTAAATTGTTTTACGCAGTCTTAAATGATGCCGATATAAAACGCTAAACCTTCAATCATTTTTCTTGCCTAAAACTCTTTTCATTCCCACTGAAACCCCTGGTTTTACTAGCCACTTGGGTATAATTGGAAACACGCATTTAGTAATTTTTGGCAAATTGGCTGCATTCTACATGAAGATGCTATTTAGGTCTAACGTTATTTAGATAAATACTACAAATAAGTCGTTTTAGGCAAAAATAGACCCAAACAGCTAAAAAAGTAACTAAACTACTTCAGATCTAGCACATCTTGCATATCATAAAGTCCTGCTGGTTTATTTTGTAACCACTGCGCAGCCCTTATAGCTCCTAATGCAAAGGTCATTCGCGAACTTGCTTTATGGGTTAATTCAAGCCTTTCGCCCATAGTTGCGAAATAGGCGGTGTGTTCACCTACTATGTCCCCGCCTCTTAGTACTGAATAGCCAATTTCATTTTGCGATTTTGCGGTTTCTACTTGGCTGCGGTCGTATACCGCTACTTCATCGTGATCCCACCCTTTAGCCTGTGCAATAGATTCACCAATGGCTAATGCTGTGCCCGATGGCGCATCTATTTTATGACGATGATGCGCTTCAAAAACTTCTATATCTAGGTCGTCACCAAACTTAGTGGCCGCTGTTTGCACTAGGTTAAGTAGCACATTAACGCCAACGCTGTAGTTACGCGCAAACACAATAGGAATATGTTTAGCAGCATTTTCTAATAATGCCATGTCTTCGCTAGTTAAACCTGTGGTGCCTATAACCATAGGCAGTTTTTTATCGAGCGCTGTTTTTAAGTGATTGCGCATACCTGCAGGTAACGTAAAGTCGATAAGTACATCAACATCAGCAACCTTGCTCTCGTCGCTAAAGCTAATGGCTTTGTCGGCTGCACTGTTTACTTGATTTACATTAATACCCAATAACGATGAGCTGCTGCGAACATACGCACCACCAAGTTGTGTTTGCTCTTTAATTGTCGCGGCTTCTAATAGGGCTAAGCCCATTCTGCCGTTAGCACCAAAAACACCTATTCGATTCATTGTTATTGCCTTAATCTGATTTAGTTGGATCTGTTGTTGCGTACCCTGACTAATTTGCCGACCTAAACTTGCTTTGAGCAATTATTAGCCACATATAATCGCACACCGGTAGATATTATCTAAAAGTCGTGCAATAGTCAGGTAAGCCCTTAATTAAATAATAATAACAATACCAGTTTACTTTAGCCATCTATACATTTAAACTTCTCTTTCGCGTCGATTTGGTCTTTGGCTTGCGGGCGCTGTGGTCATCTACTTTTCAATTAAAGAGTGATCTACTAAATTCAGCTAAAAGAGGAGTTTTGGCTGTGGTTATATTAACTGGTTATGAGGAATACAATGCAGCCAACATTTAATAAAAACAAAGCAATTCTATCTTTGCTTCCCCTTCTTACCTTTGTAGCCCTTTTTTTAGGCTCAGGTTTATATTTACAATCGCAAGGGGTTGATTACGCTTTTTACCAGCTCCCAGCGCCGGTTGCTATACTACCCGCTATTATGCTTGCCTTTATTTTAAACAAAGGCACTGTAAACCAATGTGTTGAAACCTTTATTAAAGGCGCAGGACACAACAACATTATTACCATGTGTTTAATTTATTTACTTGCTGGTGCATTTTCGGCAGTAGCAAGTGCCACCGGTGGTGTGGATGCGGTTGTAAACGCTGGCTTGTCACTTATTCCCCCGTCGCTGTTATTACCTGGGCTTTTTTTAATTGCTGCGGTTGTCTCTACTGCAATGGGTACATCAATGGGTACCATTGGTGCTATAGGGCCAATTGCTTATGCGGTATCCGTTAAAACAGGCATCGACCCTGCGCTAATGGCCGGTACTATAGTTTCGGGCGCAATGTTTGGTGATAACCTTTCTATTATTTCAGACACAACCATTGCAGCAACGCGTACGCAAGGCTGTGAAATGAAAGACAAGTTTAAAGAAAACTTAAAAATAGCGGTTCCTGCTGCCGTATTAACCATTGCTTTGCTGCTTTATTTAACACCTGCTCCACAAGCAGTAGAAACTAAAGATTTTGATTTATTATTAGTGCTGCCTTATGCCTTTATTTTAGTATTAGCTGTTGCCGGTATGAACGTGTTTGTGGTGCTATTTAGCGGTATTGTATTTGCTGCGCTAATGGGCTTTACCGGCAGCTACGAAGGCGCAAGCTTCGTAAAAGATATTTACAAAGGCTTTACCGATATGCAGGAAATATTTTTACTTTCTATGTTTATTGGTGGCTTATCTGAATTTATTCGTATTAACGGTGGCCTTGATTTTCTGGCACAAAAAATTCAAGCCATTACAAAAGTGATTGCCAAGTGGCACCGCAAAGTAGCTGATCAGCTTGGTATAGCTGCGTTGGTATTAACCAGCAACGTGTGTATTGCCAATAACACGGTATCAATTATTGTTGCAGGCCCTATTGCTAAAAAACTTGCTGATGATGGCGAAATAAGTGGTAAACGCTCTGCAAGTTTACTCGATATTTTTGCTTGTGTTACGCAAGGCTCACTGCCCTATGGTGCTCAAGCATTACTGTTAGGTGCTACGTTTAAAATTAGCCCGTGGGAAGTATCAACGTCATCTTACTACTGCTTTATTTTAGCCTTTACTGCCATGGCCGTTATTTGTTTGCGCCGCAATAAAGCCTGAATTTTGTGCAAAACCATATGTTGCAGCTTAATAAATAAGCTGCAACATATGTTAAAATAATAATCTACAAATCAATACCTTGTGCTATAATGCGCGCTTTCGCGTGTCACTAAAATTATAGTTAAATACAGATTATGAAATTTAAAAAAATACTTCCCCTCGTCACCCTTACGTCAATCGCTTTATCATCTTCTGCCCTTGCTGCTAATTGGAGCAGTACCGCATTACATGTTAATAATGGCGACCAAAAAAACCCATTTACCAAGCAAGAATCAGACACTACTGTTTACTCGCTGCAACATGCATCGGGCTATCATTACGGTGATAACTTTTTCTTTATTGATTACAGCAAAGACGATACAACCGACGGCTACCAAGATAGCGACTTTTACGGCGAATGGTATTCTACGGTAAGCTTATCGGCTATTAGCGGTGAGAAAATTGGCGCAGGTGCATTATTAGATGTAGGCCTTACTGGCGGAATTAACGTTGCCGGCGATGCCAAAATGATGAAATACCTACCGGGTGTTAAATTAAGCTGGGATGTACCTGGGTTCAACTTTTTTCAAACACTTGTCACTGCCTATATTGATGACAGTGAAGGCGTAGCAAAAGGCGGTGCCCCTATTGAAACTAACAGCTGGATGTTTGATGTAGCCTTTGAATACCCGTTTACCGTAGGCTCGCAAAAATTTAGCTTTAAAGGACACGCTGAGTACATTGCAGAGCGCGAAGATGAATTTGGTAACGACGTAGAAGCGTGGATACTTGCACAGCCTATTTTAGTATGGGATATGGGCCACGCGTTAGAAATGAAAGAAAACACCCTATTACTGGGTATGGAACTGCAATACTGGCATAATAAGCTAGGCACTGAGGTCACTGAATCGGTTCCACAAATACACGTTGAGTGGACTTTTTAAGCCCTTACAGTGTAAAACAGAGTCAACATTACTTTTAAACGGAGCACTTAAACAGTGCTCTTTTTTTTGCCATGAAAACTATTTAATTGAACACCCTTTAATACTTAGTTATTGTCTTACTTTAATTAAAGCCGTGTGCTTGCCTTTAATAGGAGTAAGGAAATGCCAGCGATTAAAGTTATTTGTTTGTCTGCATTATTAGCCTTTACTAATAATGCATTTGCCAGTAGTACAGAGCCCTCTAAAACCCTCTCTTACGATGCACTTTTAACAAATTACCAGTATGATTTTAAAGTAAATTATTTTGATATTGCTTCACAAAAGCAATCGCTAAAAATGGCGTATATTTATTTAAAACCCACGCAAAAAAATATGCCAACAGTGACGCTAATGCACGGTAAAAACTTTAATGCCGACTACTGGAGCCCCACAGCTCGTTACTTACAGTCGCTTGGGTTTGGGGTGCTGATCCCCGATCAAATTGGTTTTGGTAAATCTTCAAAGCCCACTAACTATCAATATTCATTTGCGGCGCTTGCGCATCATACACATGCATTAATGGACTCGCTAAATCTTGAAAAGTCGATTGTTGTTGGCCACTCTATGGGGGGAATGCTAGCGAGCCGTTTTGCATTAATGTACCCAGATACAACCACTAAACTGATTTTGCTTAATCCAATAGGGCTTGAAAACTACTTACACTATGTAAAATACAAAGACACCAACTTTTTTTATAAAAATGAGCTTAACAAAACGCCCGAAGGTGTTAAAAAATACCAGCAAAAAAACTATTACGATGGTCAATGGAATACCCAGTATTCAGCATTAACCGACTTTATTACAGGGCAAATACAAGGCCCAGATAAAGAGCAAATTGCCTGGGTTAACGCTAAAACCTACGATATGATTTTTACCCAACCGGTGATCACTGAATTTAAAGACTTAACGGTGCCCGTTAAATTAATTATTGGTACGCGTGACAGAACAGGCCCTGGCCGAAACTGGAAAAAAGACGGGATAGATTATCAGCTGGGGCGTTACGACAAATTAGGAAAACACGCTGCTGCGCTCATTCCTGATGCGCAACTGTTTGAGCTTGATAATTTAGGTCATTTACCGCAAGTAGAAGATTTTGAGCGATTTAAGGCAGTGTTTAAACAAGCACTAAGTGAGTAATAGCTTGATGCTTAATAAAATAAAGCCCCTGTAAGTAAACTGCTTACAGGGGCTTTTTATATAAAACTAATTTACAGCGTACATTGCGGGTTTTTACCCTGCGATTTAGCCGTACTTTGCTCGCTAAGAGCTTCGCTCATTTGCGCTTGTAGATTATTAATTCGATTGCTCGGTGCAGGGTGAGTAGATAAAAACTCAGGTGTGCTACCACTGCCTGCTGCGCTCATATTTTGCCAAAGCGTGACCGACTCTTGTGGGTTAAAGCCAGCTTGCGCCATTAAATCTAAGCCAATGGTATCGGCCTCTGATTCGTGTGAACGGCTAAACGGTAAAACTACGCCGTACTGCGCCCCTAAGCCTAAACCTTGCATAATTTCGTTGCGGTATTGTACATTGCCCATTTCAAGCGCTGCGCTGCCTAATTGCATACCGGTATCTAAAATTGAGCTTTGCGATACACGCTCATTTGAATGCTCTGCTATAACGTGGCCCACTTCGTGCCCTAGTACGGTTGCAAGCTGATCTTGATTGGTGGCTATTTTTAATAACCCCGTATGAACACCTATGTAGCCACCTGGTAATGCAAAGGCATTTGCCGACTCATCTTCAAATACCACGACTTCCCAATTTTGTGAGGCGTATTCTTTTGGTAAAACAGCCACGACCTTTTCAGCAATACAATTTACATACGCATTGGTTTTTGCATCTTTATTGATTGGCTGTGATTCCTTCATTTGAGCAAAACTTGCGGTGCCCATTTCACTCATTTGTTGATCTGAATACAGCGCAATTTGAGTACGCCCCGTAGGCGATGTTTTACAGCCGGCTAAAACTGCAGTTGCGAGTAAGGCAAGGGCTAGTTTTTTCATGGTGTTTCCTTCAAGTCTTTAATTTTTATTAGTTGTAGAATAGCAAACACGGTGCCAGTTTAGAATCTTTGCTCTTTATTACGCCGCTTTTTATTTTTAATAAATAAATGACCTTGCCAGACAAACTAAGTTTATACCCTTGCATAGCCCTGTTACACTATAAGCCTTGTTTTTAGTGAATGTTGAGTGACTACATGGACGCCTCGGCCTCGTCTTTTAATACCCGAATTTTGTTACCCTTGTTAGCCAGTATTGTTGCTATAACGCCGCTGGCTATAGACATGTACTTACCGGCCATGTTGGTTATTGCGAACGATTTACAAACCACTATGCCAAATGTACAAATTTCGCTAAGTATTTATTTGGCTGGCTACTCGCTAGGCATGTTATTTTTTGGCCCTATTGCCGATCAACTCGGACGACGAAAACTAGCCCGTATTGGCTTAACCTTATTTGGTGCAAGCTCATTTGCGCTGGCTTTTACCACCGAAATACACACCTTTTGGGTACTTAGAGCCGTGCAAGCATTCACCGGCGCGGCAGCCACTGTGGTTGTGCCTGGCGTAATTAGGCATATTTATCAAAAAAACACCGCTAAGGGCATGTCGTATGTATCTATGATTATGATGGTAGCGCCCTTAGTTGCCCCCTCTGTGGGGTCGTTTATTTTAGGGTTCTCGGTATGGTCAACCATATTCTTGGTTCTTGCTGCCTATAGCTTTTTAATTTTAGCGTTTGTACAAGTGTATTTAATTGATATCCCCATTCATAAAAATGAGAAAAAAGGCCTAGCCTTGTTTTTCGACAGCTATAAAACGGTACTTAGTAATAAAGATGCACGTGCAGACATATTAAGCTCTATGTTTGTCTCGTTTGGCTTTTTTTGCTTTTTAACCTCAGTGCCTTTTGTATACTTAGATTTATATAATGTATCTGAGCAATTATTTGGTATTTTATTCGCATTTAATGTCATGGCACTTATGTGTGGTAACTTTTTAAATACCCGAATTGTACCAAGAATTGGCTCTCGAAAAATGCTGTACATAGGGCTTGTATGTGGCTTTGCCTCTGGGCTGGCACTGCTTACGTTTAGCTTGTTGCAGCTTTCTTTATATTACATTGTAGCGGCCATTGCGCCTTTAATGATGAGCCTAGGGGTAACGGCGAGTAATGCTGATTCATTAATATTAATGAAGTTTGAAAAAAACACCGGTACCGCCACCGCTGTTATTGGAACGCTGCGCTTTGGCAGTGGCGCGCTCGTTGGCCCATTGCTTGCGGTGGTGCATGCAAAAAGTGCTGTGCCGTTTTCAAGCTTAATGTTTAGCGCCGTGCTATTAACTATGCTGGTGCAGTTAATCCACTATAAAATAGACAAAAAAAATGCCTCATAATGAGGCATTTTTTACAAACAGTGACTAATTAAGCGTCTGCTGCTTTAGATACCATAACCATTGCAGGGCGTAATAAACGGCCATTTAATGTGTATCCTTTTTGCATTACTGCAAGTACCGTGTTTGGTGAAACATCGTTACTTGGTTGGATAGACATTGCTTGGTGGAATTCTGGATTAAATTGCTCACCTTGTGGGTTAACAATTTCAACGCCAAACTTTGCAACCGCATCGTTAAAGCTTTTAACTGTCATATCAATACCTTCAAGCAATGGCTTTAGGGTTTCGTTTTCTTTATCAGAAAACTCAATAGCACGCTCTAGGTTATCGATTACTGGAAGTAATTCGTTAGCAAACTTTTCCAGTGCAAATTTATGTGCTTTTTCTACATCTTGTGCAGCACGACGACGAATGTTATCTACATCTGCGGCGGCGCGTACAACGCTGTCTTTTTGATCCGCAATGGTTTGCTTTGCGGTTTCAAGCTCTGCGTATAGCATTGCAATTTCAGCTTCAGGGCTTTGCTCTTGGTCTGCTTCGTGTTGCTCTGCGGCTTCTACTGCTGCTTCAACATCAGCTTCCATTTGAGCTACTTCTTCGTTTAGTTCTACTTCTTGCTCTGGGTTTTGTGTCTGCTCAGACATAAAATACGTGCTCCAATTCTTTACAACTGCGGTAATTATGGGGATTGAATAAAAAGATTCAAGAGTTAGATGGCTCTAATAATTTAAATTCTTGGATTAATTGTTCAATTTGCGCCGATTTAGGGCAAATTACGCAAAAGCGGCTTTGATACTCTTGATTTTGAAAGTACGGCACACTAATTACTATCAGCTCATTACACTCTGTAAACGGTAAGTTTTCAGTGTTTAAAACTGATACACCGTTTTTAAATGCGAGTTTATCTTCGACAAAATTTAAAAATGAAACGCCAATATTTAAGCTTTGTTCGCAATCGACCTTTTTATATAAATAGTTTTCGCCTACTACAATACTGTTATCTGATCCAAGCTTGTGACTAAGCTGGCGCGTCCACTGTGTCAGTGAGTCATGGCAATTACGCGGTGCGGTGTTTGCCATTGCTTGCATTCTGTACAAACCTTCCATTAAGGTTTGTTGGCTAAATACTGTGTTTAACCAAGTTGCAAATTGATAACGCACGGCATCTGAGGAATCATCAGGTTTGTTGATACAAATATTATGGCTTTGCCCTGCTCTATCTATTAGCAGTACAAGCCAATCGTTAGAATCAAACTCAAGCACTTCTACTCTAAACACTTGTTGTGAGCTTGCTTGAGGTAAGCCTACACAACAACATACTTGATACTTTTTACTTAAGCCATGGGCCAGCTCCACAAGTTGTGCTTGCTTTGGCTGCCAGTAATTAGCTATTTCAGCTAACGGAAAAAACTCATCAAACCAATAATCAAACCCTTGGTTTGTAGGTACACGCCCTGCCGATGTATGAGGGGAATATAACAAGCCTACTTTTTCAAGTCGCGCCATAGCATTTCGTACCGTGGCAGAACAAACCGCCATGCCTTTTTGCTTCGCTATTTTTGTTGATGGAACGGGCAACCCTTCACCATTACAATAAAGGCTCATCACTGCTGAAAAAATTTGTTGATCTCGCGGGTTTATATTCATGTTATCTACATCTTGTTGCATGAAAGAGATATCGGGGCAGTTAAAACAAATTCAAGCCTAAAGCACGCTTTAAGTGAATATGTTGTTGCATGCATTACAATAAAACACTGCTGCAACTATTTTTAAGCATTAAATACAAAAATTAAAGGGGTAATTTAATCTGTTGAGCCAATAATCAGCTCTTAGGTGAGCTTGGCAATATGCAGGCGTAATTGAATCATTATCATATTGGTAAATCTGTGTTTTCAAACACTTCTGTTTTGAGTTACCCTACAAAAATATTATTACTTTTTATTGCAGCCGTTATGCACTCACCGTTTAAAACTATTGGCCTTATAGGTAAACCAAACCACCCTAAAGCTGCGGCTACGTTACAGCGTTTACATACTTTTTTATCGGCTCTTGGCTTTACCGTGATTGTAGAAAAGCGCACCGGTGGGCAGTTATCGGATGTCCCTGATACTCATCAAGTTGACCTTGTTAGCTTAGGCGAGCAAGCCGACCTTGCTATTGTTGTAGGGGGTGATGGCAATATGCTTGGTGCTGCTCGCGTACTGGCACGCTTTGATGTAGCTGTAATAGGCGTAAACAGAGGTAATTTAGGGTTTTTAACCGACTTAAACCCAGAGGGCTTTGAAGGTAGCCTAGAGCAAGTGTTAAGCGGCGAATATTTAGAAGAAAAACGCTTTTTGCTCGAGGTGGAAGTATACCGCCATAACGAACTTAAAAGTGCGAATTCAGCCGTTAACGAAGCGGTGCTACACGCCGACAAAGTTGCCCACATGATCGAGTTTGAAGCTTTTATTAATAATGATTTTGTGTTTTCTCAGCGCTCTGATGGCTTAATTGTATCAACCCCTACCGGCTCTACAGCTTATTCTTTATCGGGTGGCGGGCCCATTTTAACACCTGAGCTTAATGCAATTTCGTTAGTGCCTATGTTTCCGCATACATTATCAAGCAGACCCTTAGTGGTTGATGCCGATAACGAGGTACGCTTAAAGTTAAGCCTTGAGAACACTGACAGCTTACAAGTCAGTTGCGACAGCCATGTAGTGCTTGCCGTTTTACCCGGCGATGAAGTGGTTATTAAAAAAGCCGACAGAAAACTGCGCTTAATTCACCCAAAAAACTACTCTTACTACAACGTTTTACGTACTAAACTTAATTGGGGCAGCCGTTTATACTAATTTTATTGCCAAGCGTAGTGCTTTAGCGCAAAATACAAGACAAATAAAAATTAATCAAACTAGGAATATCTAGCAATGACTTATGTTGTTATCTTTGCTTTGTTATTACTTATCACTTTGCTTGGCGCTTATATTAGAGTTGAAAACAATAGAAAAAAAGCGTTAGAAACCAAGAAAAAACAATTTAACGAACGTGTTGCCCAAGTAAACACTCGCCTCAAAACCAAGCTAAACAATTTATTAGAAGCCAAAATAATAAGACCTAAGTATGTAGCGCAAATTCAGGCAATTGTGACCAATTTTTTTGTGGTTCAGCCCCATACTGATGAAAACCTACAGCATTTAGAAGATATTAGCGACAGCTTAGTGAGCACGCTTTCGATTGAGTTTCAAAAAGCACTGCAAAGTGAAAACGCCCAAGCGCTACAAGATAATATACAGTACTTTGTGAGTGAGTTACCCCAGCAAGGCATACTATATAATAAAGCATTTTATCACGAAATTTTACCCTCATTGATTGTACAAATTAAAACTGACACACCTGTAAGCCCAAGCGAAAGCCTTGAAAATACTGACGAAACCCCTTCTGATGAAAGTACTGACTCTGATAGTCAGTTTTCTCAAAATGCGAGCGTTGCTTAAAAAGTAAAAAATTAATTTGCAAAAAACCTAAACACTGTATAAATTAACAGTTAATTCACTGGATGGATGAACAGTATGTTAATTGGTTTAGAAATTAAAAATTTTGCAATTGTAAGTAACTTAAGCACTGAGTGGCATAACGGCATGACGGCGATCACGGGTGAAACCGGCGCGGGTAAATCGATTGCCATTGATGCACTTTCACTGTGTTTAGGCGAGCGCGCTGAAGCGTCGGCGGTTCGCCCTGGTACAGATAAAGCAGAAGTGTGCGCACAATTTGATTTAACTGCCCTTCCTCTTGCTAAAGCATTTTTAGAACAACACATGCTAACGAGTAACGACAACGAATGCCTACTTAGACGCGTTGTATGTAAAAATGGCCGCAGCAAAAGCTATATTAATGGCAGCGCTGTTACAGCAGCTCAACTTAAAGAGCTGGGACAGTATTTAATTTCTATACACGGACAGCACGCTCATCAGCACCTTTTAAAAGCTGAACACCAGCTGCAACTGCTAGACGCCTACGCAGGCCACAACCAGCTTGTAAAAGCGGTTAGCCAAAGCTTTAAATTATATGCAAACCTGCAAAAAGAATTTAAACAGCTTGAGCAACAGCAATTACAACAAGCCGCTCAAAAACAATTACTCGAATACCAAGTTGCCGAATTAGATGAGTTTGCCTTACAAGACGGCGAGTTTGAACAAATAGAAGCCGAACATTACAAGCTGAGTAATAGCCAAACCATTTTAGAAGCCTGCCAGCGCGAACTTCAACATTTATACGAAAGTGATGAGCAAAATGCCTGTTCAATGCTGCAACACAGCGCTCAGCAATTTGCCGAGCTTGCAAATTATGACGAAAGCTTAGCAAGTGTAGCTGCATTATTAGATGAAGCCGCAGTGCAAGTTGAAGAAGCAAGCAGAGAAGTAAGAAACTACGCAGAGCAAGCCGACTTAGACCCTGCACGATTAACAGAAGTAGAAGCGCGCTTAAGTGGCGCGATGGACTTAGCCCGTAAGCATCATATAAAGCCTCAAGAGCTGGTTGAGTTTCATCAAGGTTTAACACAAGAGCTAGAGTCAATTAGTAACAATAGCTCACGTTTGGCGCAATTAGACGATGAAATAAGTAATGCGCTAAGTGCATACCAGCACGCCAGTGATCAGCTAAGCGAAAGTCGCCATAAATATGCTAATACATTAAATCAATTAATTAGTGAAAGCATGGCTAATTTATCGATGGAAAATGGGGTCTTTGAAATTCAGCTTACCCAAGAAGCTGAGCGCCAACCCAATGCATTAGGTTTTGATAGCGTCTCGTTTTTGGTCTCTACTAACCCAGGGCAGCCATTGCAACCTTTAGCTAAAGTTGCCTCGGGTGGTGAGCTGTCGCGTATTAGCCTTGCCATACAGGTGATCATTGCCCAAAAAGTGACAACACCAACGCTTATTTTTGACGAAGTGGATGTAGGTATATCAGGTCCTACCGCCTCCTCTGTAGGGAAGTTATTACGCCAACTAGGAAAATCAACACAGGTTATTTGTGTAACCCATTTACCCCAGGTTGCAAGTAGTGCGCATCAGCAGTTTTTTGTAGCAAAAGAAATAGCACAAGGCGAGACCTTTACTCAAATGCTCAGCCTAAATAAAGATGGCCGTATTAATGAAATTGCACGCTTACTTGGTGGCGATAATATAAGTAAAACCGCTAAAGCAAATGCTAAAGAGCTTATTATGGCGCACGCCTAAGTTATACTTTTGCTACAACAGTGGAGAGACGTTTTAAATGCAAAGCATGCTGATAAATTTTTGCCATGTTACTGGGTGGCTACTTGTTGTTTTAAGCTTTTTACTTATCGGGTTTAGTAAGTTTAAGCACGCAGAATTTAAGCTAAAACTCTTTAGCTTTTTAAAACTTATATTGGTTTATCAAGTAACGGTAAGTGTTTGGCAGTGGTTTATTATTGGCAACATAGTGGCTAATAATCAATGGTTACTTTTATTAGCACAGATACTGTGCAGTGCAATGTGCTATCTAAGTTTACAGCGGCGAAAAAGTAAAAGCCGCTCCAACCTTGATAGTTTTTCTATGGATTAACTAACACAAGCGTTAAGAGCAAGTTCTATTTTTACCTTGCTCTTTTGCTTTGTATAATCGCTCGTCGGCAAGCTTTATGTCTTGGGCTATGGTTGTATCTAACTGGCTTTGCACAAGCCCCATACTTATAGTTAATACCACCGATTTTCCATTCATCCGCACTGGATTTTTTTGTAATTCTGCATGAATTTTTTCTGCAATACTTTGCCCCTGATCTTTGTCGCTGTTTGGTAGTGCAATTAAAAACTCTTCACCGCCCCACCGAGAAGCAATACCTTGCTTTGGCATGCTCTTTTTTAAAATATTGGCAAGTTGGGTTAACGCTTCATCACCAAAGTCGTGGCCGTAGTTATCATTAATGTTTTTGAAATTATCAACATCAGCTAGCAAAATTACATACGGCTGCTTATTATTTTTATGAAGATGTTTAAGCTCAGCAAGTTCTTTCATCATAAAACGTCTGTTAGGTAAATCAGTTAAATGATCTATTGTGGCAAGGCGCTCATTTTTTTGACTCAGCGCGACTATTTTTTCATTGTATTTTTCGCGTGAGCGCTCATAAAAACCACTTAATAAAGCAACAATAATAAAAGAAATGACCACCCTTAGTGGAAGTGCTTCAGGCTGATAATCATAAATATTAAAGTTATCTGTAATAATAAAGCCGGCGATCACGGCAAATAAAAAGGCAACAATATCAAATGTTCCTTTTTTAAGGCCTCTAATAGAGTAAGTCACCGGTGATACAATAAATATCCAAATTGGCCCAGTACCTTCAGCTCCGCCCGAGATCACTAAGTACAGCATTAAACAGTAAAGGTTATATAAAATGGTGGTCGCTGATTTTTCGACTGCGCGGTAAAGACTAAAAGCCCACGCATAAAAACCAGCTGAAACTAGCAGCATAATACCAAGCACTACATCAGCATTAGACAATGCATTACACGCCATAGCGAAGGTAGCTATAAATCCGATGGTCGAAAAAAAGCGAACAATTAGCTTTCTTTCTCTGTTGTCTGAGTATGCATTCATATTATTATTTTTTATTTGCAAGCGAGCTTTAAAAGCTCATTTTCCGAGGATTTAAAAAAAGAAGTTAGCAGCAAGTTTGTACTGAAATAGTACTTTAAGCAAGATTTACACGTTAATTATTGGTTAATGACAATTTTTTAATACTTTTTCATTTGAAAAAAAGCAAAAAAAAGCAAGCCAGTTGGCTTGCCTTTATTATATTTAAAACTTAACGAGATAATTAAACCTCTAAATAATCCATAATACCTTCAGCAGCGTTACGCCCTTCAAAAATAGCCGTTACCACTAAATCAGAGCCTCGCACTATATCGCCACCTGCAAATATTTTCGGATTAGTTGTTTGATGAGTAAATTCACCTTGCTCTGGTGCGTTAATGCCGCCCCAGTGGTTAATTTCTACATCATACTTTTCTAACCAGTCCATTTTGTGTGGTTTAAAGCCAAACGCCATAATAACCTGGTCTGCCTCAAGTACGTGCTCAGAGCCTGGTACAACTTCTGCTCGGCTACGGCCGTTTTCATCAGGCTCACCCAGTTGCGTTTTAACCATTTTAACGCCTGCAACATGGCCATTATCGTCAAGTACAATACCCGTTGGCTGTACATTAAAGGTAAAGTTTACACCTTCTTCTTTAGCGTTTTTAACTTCACGCTTAGAGCCAGGCATATTTTCTTCATCACGGCGATAAGCACAAGTTACTTTAGCTGCATTTTGGCGAATAGACGTTCGCACACAGTCCATCGCGGTATCACCACCGCCAAGTACCACAACCTTTTGATTGGCCATATCAATGCACGCTTGGTTTTTTTCATCGTAACCCATAACGCGATTTGTGTTACCAATTAAAAATGGCAGTGCGTCGTGTACGCCTGGCGCGTCTTCGTTTTCAAGACCAGCACGCATACTCTGATACGTACCTACACCTAAAAATACCGCGTCGTAGTCAGCTAAAATTTCGTCCATAGTGATATCTACACCCACTTCAACGTTTAGCTTAAATTCCACACCCATTTCGGTGAAAATTTCACGGCGCTTTTGCATTACTTCTTTTTCAAGTTTAAAAGAAGGGATACCAAAAGTAAGTAATCCACCAATTTCTGGGTGACGGTCAAAAACCACTGGCTTTACACCGTTACGCACTAAAATATCTGCGCACCCTAAACCAGCCGGACCCGCACCAATAATAGCTACTTTTTTATCCGTCCATGTCACGTATGACATGTCTGGTTTCCAGCCCATTTTAAATGCGGTATCGGTAATGTATTTTTCAATATTACCTATCGTTACTGCGCCAAACTCTTCATCAAGCGTACATGAACCTTCACACAGTCTGTCTTGTGGACAAACGCGTCCACACACTTCAGGTAAACTGTTTGTACGATGAGAAAGCTCAGCCGCTTCTAAAATACGGCCAGTTCTAATTAGTTTTAACCATTGTGGAATGTAGTTATGCACAGGGCATTTCCATTCACAGTAAGGGTTACCACAGTCTAAACAACGGTCAGCTTGTGAATTTACCTGATTCTCAGAAAAGGGTTCGTAAATTTCCACGAAAGATTTTTTACGCGACGAGATTGGTTTTTTGCGCGGATCAACACGCTGCACGTCTATAAATTGATATACATTTTCGCTCATACTGCCCCCTTATTGCGCTTGAACACGAAGTTCTGCGCTACTGCGAGCGCGGTGCCCGAGTAAACTTTTTACATCACTTGATTTTGGTTTAACTAGTTTGAACATAGGTAAGTACAGTTCAAAATTAGCTAAAATGGTTTCTGCTCGACATGAACCCGTAAGCTCTAAATGCTCGGCAATTAGGCCACGCAAATGCTCTTGGTGCGAACTTAAATCATCAAGTGTTACTACTTCTACAAGCTCTGGATTAATGCGTTTTTCAAAGTCACTTCGCTCATCTAAAATATAAGCAAAACCACCTGTCATACCCGCACCAAAGTTAACGCCTACATTACCTAGCACACATACAACGCCGCCAGTCATGTATTCACAGCCGTTATCACCTACGCCTTCAACAACGGCTTGCACGCCAGAGTTACGTACTGCAAAACGCTCACCAGCACAGCCTGCGGCAAATAACTTACCACCTGTAGCACCGTATAAACATGTGTTACCAGCAATAGTCGCTTTATGACTTTCAAACGATGATCCCAGTGGTGGGCGTATAACAAGCTTACCGCCTGCCATGCCTTTACCCACGTAGTCGTTTGCATCGCCAATAAGGGTCATCTCTAGGCCACCGGCATTCCAAACACCAAATGATTGCCCTGCTGTACCATGTAGTTCAATAGATACCGGATCTGCAGCCATACCTTGATTGCCGTGCTTAGAGGCTATGTAACCCGACAGCATTGCGCCCACTGAACGGTCTGTATTACATATGCGGCTCACGAGCGAAATACCCGATGAGTTATCAATCGCTTGTTGCGCTTTACCTAGTAACGTTTCGTTAAGTTCGCCTAAATAGTGCGAGCTATTTGGTGCGCTGCAAAATAAGGTTTCGCCCGTTGGGTTATTTGGCTGAGCAATTACAGACGATAAATCTATTTTCTTTTGCTTCGCTGTTTTACCTTCAATCGCTTCTAATAAGTCTAAACGACCAATTAAGTCAGTTAGATTAGCAACACCTAAGCTTGCCATAATTTCACGTGCTTCTTGAGCTATAAACTTAAAGTAGTTCATCGCCATTTCTGGTAAGCCGTGGTAATGCTTTTGACGAAGTGTTTCATCTTGCGTTGCAACACCGGTCGCACAGTTATTTAAATGACAAATACGTAAGTATTTACAACCTAGCGCCACCATTGGGCCTGTACCAAAGCCAAAGCTCTCTGCACCTAAAATAGCGGCTTTAATGATATCTAAACCCGTTTTTAAACCACCATCTGTTTGCAGGCGAATACGGTGACGAAGACCATTTTCAACAAGCGCTTGCTGGGTTTCTGCAAGGCCAAGCTCCCACGGGCTACCCGCGTATTTAACTGACGTTAATGGGCTTGCACCGGTACCACCATCGTAACCTGAGATAGTAATTAAGTCGGCGTACGCTTTAGCTACGCCTGTGGCAATTGTGCCTACACCCGGCTCAGATACTAACTTCACCGATATCATCGCTTCTGGGTTTACTTGTTTTAAATCGAATATTAGCTGGGCTAAATCTTCAATTGAGTAAATATCGTGATGCGGTGGTGGTGAAATTAATGTTACACCGGGTACCGAATAACGAAGCTTTGCAATATATGGCGTTACTTTTTCGCCTGGTAATTGCCCGCCTTCACCAGGTTTAGCACCCTGCGCCACTTTAATTTGAATTACATCAGCATTACGAAGGTAGTGCGGCGTTACACCAAAACGACCCGAGGCAACTTGTTTAATACGTGAGTTTTTCTCGGTGTTGTAGCGCAACTTATCTTCACCGCCTTCACCTGAATTTGAACACCCGCCTAAGCGGTTCATTGCAATGGCAAGCGCTTCATGCGCCTCAGGCGAAAGTGCACCAATACTCATAGCTGCAGAGTCAAAGCGCTGGTATAAAAATTCAGCCGGCTCAACATCATCAATGCTAATGCCTTTTTCTGGTAATTTAAGCGCTAACATATCGCGCAGCGTTGCAATAGGACGGTTATTAACTAAATCAGCATAGGCTGCGTAGTCTTTATAATCGCCTGAACGTACGGCCTTTTGTAGCGTTTGAATAACATCTGGGTTGTAAGCGTGGTATTCACCACCGTGAACGTATTTTAATAAACCGCCATGGCTCAGTAATTTACGCTTACTAAAAGCAAGTTTATGTAGCTTTTGCTGATCAATATCAAAATCGCTAAAACAGGCGCCTTTAATACGACTTGCCACACCTTTAAAGCACATGTCTACCATAGCATCAGATAGACCAACCGCTTCAAAAAGCATTGAACAACGGTACGATGCAATTGTACTTATGCCCATCTTAGACATAATTTTGTACAAGCCTTTATTAATGGCTTTTCGGTACGAAAGCGTCACTTCGCAGTACGATTTATCAATCACTTTACTGTCGCTCATCGCAACCAGTGACTCGTATGCAAGGTATGGGTAAATTGCGGTGGCACCGAAACCAAGTAATACGGCAAATTGGTGTGCATCGCGTACGCTACCCGTTTCAATAATAATATTAGACTCACAACGTAAGTTATTATCTACTAGACGTTTTTGTACAGCACCTACCGCCATAGCAGCAGGAATTGGTAATTGGGTTTCGCTAAAGTTACGGTCAGATAAAATAAGCATTACACAGCCGGCTGCTGCTTTTTCTTGTGCAGCGTCGCAAATACGTGCAACCGCTTTTTCTAAACCTTCCTCTGCTGTGTATGTAATATCAATTTTACAGTAACTGTAATGCTCGTCATCGGCATTTAGTAGCTGCTGCATGTCTGCATACATTAAAATTGGCGTATCAAACTGTAGGCGCTTAGCGTGGCCTGTAGTTTCATTAAATACATTTTGCTCACTACCAATACACGTTGCCAGTGACATTACGTGGTTTTCACGCAGCGGGTCTATTGGCGGGTTAGTCACTTGTGCAAACTTTTGGCGGAAGTAATCGTACAATGAACGATGCCCTTCGCTAAGTACTGCAAATGGCGTGTCATCACCCATAGAGCCTGTTGCTTCTTGGCCGTTTTCACCCATTACGCGAATAACACTATCGAGCTCTTCGTTAGTGTAACCAAACATTTTTTGGTATTTAACAAGTGTTTCGTCATCAAATGAGCGATTACCCGCATCTTGCTCGGTAAGCTCTTCAAACGGGGTTAAACGTTTAACGTTTTCTTCAAGCCATGACTTATAAGGATGACGCGATTTTAAATCTTGGTCGATTTCGTCTGAGTGCCAAATTTTGCCTAATTTAGTATCAATTACTAACAGCTCACCTGGTCCTACACGGCCTTTTTCGACCACTTCATCTGCAGTGTAATCCCAAATCCCTACCTCAGAGGCAAGTGTAATAAAGCCATCTTGAGTAATAACATAGCGCGCTGGACGCAGGCCATTTCTGTCAAGGTTACAGGCTGCAAAACGCCCATCAGACATAACAATGCCCGCAGGGCCATCCCACGGTTCCATGTGCATAGAGTTAAAGTCGTAAAATGCGCGTAAGTCATCATCCATAGCACGGTTCTTCTGCCATGCAGGTGGCACAAGCATACGCATAGCACGGAATAAATCCATGCCACCTGCTAAAAACAGCTCCAGCATGTTATCTAAGCTTGAAGAGTCAGAGCCGGTTTCGTTTACAAACGGCGCTGCACTTTGTAAATCAGGAATAAGTGGTGATGAAAACTTATACGAACGTGCACGAGCCCATTGGCGGTTACCCTCAATGGTATTAATTTCACCATTATGCGCTAAATACCTAAATGGTTGTGCTAAAGGCCAACGCGGCTGAGTATTAGTAGAAAAACGCTGATGGAATACACAAATAGCGCTGGTCATACGAATATCAGCTAAGTCTAAATAAAAGTTAGGCAAATCTGCAGGCATCATAAGGCCTTTATAGATAGTCACTAACCCCGATAAACTCGCAATATAAAACGACTCATCCTCTGCTAAACGCTTTTCTGCACGGCGACGTGCTACATATAAACGTCGCTCTAAATCTTTAGAGCGCCATCCTTCAGGCGCACTAACAAAAATTTGCTCAAAACCAGGTAATTGCTGTGTAGCAATTGGCCCTAGCATTGAAGGGTCAGTAGGCACTTCACGCCAACCGAGTATTTTAAGTGTTTCTTGTTCTAATTCTTCACATAAAACCTGTTTTGCAGCTTGTGCTAAAACGGGATCTGAATTTAAGAAAACCATGCCTACGGCGTAATTTTTACCTAAGTGCCAATTATGCTCACTCGCAATAGCACGGAAAAAACTGTCAGGTTTTTGTAGTAATAAACCACAGCCGTCACCTGTTTTACCATCGGCAGAAATACCACCGCGGTGCTGCATGCGATCAAGTCCAGTAATAGCTGTACGAATAAGCCGATGACTAGCTTGACCATTTACTTGGGCTATTAAGCCAAAGCCACAATTATCTTTTTCTAATGTTGAGTCGTATAACATAGACCCCTCCCTTGCTGCACTGTTAACGTGAATGAACTGCTCGACGATTTGCTAACAGACGCACAAAACTAGCCTCTATAGTAAATAGAGTCAATATTATTTTGAATACATATTCACATTCTTGAATATTTCTCACTTCAAGGCAAGATTTCTTTTTTACCCACAAATTTTAACAATTAACGCTTATTTGCGCGTTATTTTTTCATGACACTGGTGTCAATTTTAACATTTTGTAAAAACAAAGGCGCCAAAGCAATACCCTTTACGTAAACGTAAAGCACCAAACCAATGAATAAATATTCACTAATTTCTAACGGGTTCAGTTAACATTTAGATAGTTTAATGCGTTTTAAATAAATTAGAGGCTTAGGATCGCGCTTTTTTAGCGTTCATTAGTATAGTTATTAATTGTGGTGTCGTTTTTAGTGCAGATGTAGTGAATTTTTATTTATTACCAATTCGCTTGATTGAGCGAACTATTTTGAGGCTGGAAAAACGTGTTGATAGCTAGGAAAAACTCGCTACTTGGTTGTTCTAAAAAGAATTCTTTAACGCAAATAGCGACACGTTTAGCCCCGTAAAATGATTACGTCTTATTGCGCATTGATATAAAACTCATATTTTAATTAAAATTCGCGCTTATATTAAGTAGCTTTGTTGCTTACTTATCCTGACTAGGTGCACCTAAACGAGGAGCAAGTGCTGAGTTTGCTAACTATTGAGCACAGATTAATGGTTATAATTACCCACTGATGGGCTGTTCAAGAGATTAAGACGTAATAAAGTTATATAGGCACAAAAAAGCCACGTAAAACGTGGCTTTAATAATCTAGCAAAGTAGCAATTACTCTGCGTCAGCTTCTTTATACTTAGCTGCAGTTTCAGTGATCAGTGGCTGTAATTCACCACGTTGAAACATTTCAATGATAATGTCACATCCACCTACTAATTCGCCCTCAACCCAAAGCTGTGGGAAAGTAGGCCAATTTGCGTATGCTGGTAACTCAGCGCGAATATCTGGATTAAGTAAAATATCAACATAGGCAAATGGTTCGCCACATGACATTAGAGCTTGTGACGCTTGTGAAGAAAAACCACAATTTGGTAATTTAGGCGACCCTTTCATGTAAAGGATAATTGGGTTTTCTGAAATCTGCTGTTTAATTTTATCAATGGTTTCCATCTACAACCTCAAAATGACGATAGCTTGATATACCTAGGGCTTGAAAATAAATCATTGTGGCCACAGATATATAACTTAAAATGGGCAAATAAAGCCGCAATTGAAATAGTCTTTAGCAATAGCATTGCTGTTTGCTTAAACTTGAGTAAAATACTCAACAATTATAGTAACACTATATTTTCGTTTGGTATAGGTAAGTGGTCTGTTCTATCAGGCATTACGTACTATCAAGCGAGTTATCAACCAAAAGAAGATGGAGATAAAAAAATGGCATTTGAACTACCGTCACTACCATATGCAATTGATGCACTTGAGCCTCATATTTCACAAGAAACTCTTGAGTATCACCACGGTAAGCACCACAACACTTACGTTGTTAAATTAAACGGTTTAATTCCAGGTACTGAATTTGAAAACAAATCTTTAGAAGAGATTGTTTGTTCTTCTGAAGGTGGCGTATTTAACAACGCTGCACAAATTTGGAACCACACTTTCTACTGGAACTGTCTATCTCCAAATGGCGGCGGCGAGCCAACAGGTGCTATCGCTGACGCTATTAACGCTAAATGGGGCTCTTTTGACGCGTTTAAAGATGCATTAAACGACAAAGCGGTTAATAACTTTGGTTCTAGCTGGACATGGTTAGTTAAACTAGCTGACGGTTCATTAGATATCGTAAACACGTCTAACGCAGCAACGCCGCTTACAGACGAAGGTGTTACACCAATCCTAACTGTGGATTTATGGGAACACGCTTACTACATTGATTACCGTAACGTTCGTCCTGATTACCTTAAAGGTTTTTGGGCGCTTGTTAACTGGGAATTCGCGAACGCTAACTTCGCTTAATTAGCTATTATACGCTGATTTAAAAAGACGCCTCGGCGTCTTTTTTTATGCCTTTATAAAATTAAAACCGCCTTTATACGCGCTAAATTGCTAATTTAGCCACATGATCTTTTTTCACTTAAATTTTTAATTTTATTGCACAAAAATACCAATCTCTGACTAAACTTTAAAAAGTAAGCACCTTTTTAAAGCGGGTTTCGGAGGTTATTATGACTATTTTTGAGCACTACCAAGCACGATACGAAGCAGCACAAGAAGAAGAATACAGCATTAGCGAATTTCTAGAAATTTGTAAAAATGACAAATCAGCTTATGCCAGCGCCCCTGAGCGTTTACTTATGGCAATAGGCGAGCCGCAAATGGTTGATACTGCAACCGATGCACGTTTAAGCCGGTTATTTTCTAATAGAGTGGTTGCACGCTACCCTGCCTTTGCAGACTTTTACGGCATGGAAGATGCCATAGAACAAATTGTCTCCTATCTAAAGCATGCGGCTCAAGGCCTAGAAGAATGCAAACAAGTCCTTTATTTACTCGGCCCAGTTGGGGGAGGTAAATCTTCAATTGCAGAAAAACTAAAATATTTAATGCAGCAAGTGCCTATCTATTCAATTAAAGGCTCTCCGGTAAACGATCACCCGCTCAGTTTGTTTGACCCAGTAGAAGATGCCAACGTTCTCGAAAAAGAATACGGTATTAAACCACGTTATTTAAAAACGATTATGTCGCCATGGGCAGGTAAACGGTTAAAAGAATTTAACGGCGATATTAGCCAATTTAGAGTCGTCAAACGCTACCCCTCTATTTTAAATCAAATAGGTATAGCCAAAACCGAGCCCGGTGATGAAAACAATCAAGATATTTCAGCATTAGTGGGCAAAGTAGATATTCGCCAGCTTGAGCATTTTGCACAAAACGACCCCGATGCCTACGCTTACTCAGGCTCTTTATGTTTAGCCAACCAAGGTTTAATGGAATTTGTAGAAATGTTTAAAGCCCCTATCAAGGTGCTGCATCCACTCCTTACCGCAACGCAAGAGGGTAACTACAACGGTACCGAAGGTATTAGCGCTCTGCCGTTTAACGGCATGATTTTAGCCCACTCAAATGAGTCAGAATGGCAAACATTCAAAAATAATAAAAACAATGAAGCGTTTTTAGATCGTGTTTATATTGTAAAGGTCCCTTATTGCCTGCGCGTGACCGAAGAAATAAAAATCTACGACAAACTTATTCAACATAGTGAACTTGCCAGTGCACCGTGTGCACCAGGTACGCTTAAAGCGTTAGCGCAATTTACTACCTTATCTCGATTAAAAGAGCCTGAAAACTCTAGTATTTACTCAAAAATGCGAGTCTATGATGGTGAAACCCTAAAAGATACCGACCCTAAAGCAAAGTCTTATCAGGAGTATCGAGATTACGCAGGGGTAGATGAAGGCATGACCGGCCTTTCCACTCGTTTTGCTTTTAAAATTTTGTCGCGCGTATTTAATTTTGATACCACCGAGGTTGCAGCTAATCCGGTGCATTTATTTTATGTTTTGGAGCAACAAATAGAGCGTGAACAATTTAGCGCCGAAGTGGAAGAGCGCTATTTAAGTTTTTTAAAAGGCTATTTAATTCCGCAATATGTTGAGTTTATTGGTAAAGAACTACAAACCGCGTATTTAGAGTCATACTCTGAATATGGCCAAAATATTTTTGACCGCTATGTGATTTATGCTGATTTTTGGATACAAGATCAAGAATACAGAGACCCAGATACAGGACAGTTATTTGACCGCGCCTCGTTAAATGCAGAACTTGAAAAAATAGAAAAACCCGCCGGCATTTCTAATCCCAAAGATTTTAGGAACGAAATAGTTAACTTTGTATTACGTGCACGCGCCCACAATAATGGTAAAAACCCGTTATGGACAAGCTACGAAAAACTACGCACTGTGATTGAGAAAAAAATGTTCTCAAATACCGAAGATCTACTCCCTGTTATTTCCTTTAATACAAAAACCTCCGCTGAGGATCAACAAAAACACGAGGACTTTGTTAACCGCATGGTTGAAAAAGGCTACACGCAAAAACAAGTGCGTTTACTTTCTGAGTGGTATTTACGGGTTAGAAAATCGCAGTAACCTTCATGTAGTTTAGGGGGAACAGTATGGCGCATTTTATAGATAGACGCTTAAATGGTAAAAACAAAAGCACGCTTAATCGTCAGCGCTTTATTAGGCGCTATAAAAAGCAAATAAAAGAAGCAGTGTCTGATGCGGTTAATAAACGCAGCGTTACCGACTCTAGTTCAGGGGAGAGTATATCTATCCCGCAACGAGATATTAGCGAGCCCATTTTTCACCAAGGTAAAGGGGGCGACAGAGAACAAATTCACCCTGGCAACGATCAATTTTCAACAGGTGACAAAATTGAGCGCCCTAAAGGCGGCCAAGGTGGTGGCGCAGGCGATGGCGATGCAAGTGATTTAGGCGAAGGCCAAGATGACTTTGTGTTTTCTATTTCTAAGGATGAATACCTTGATTTACTCTTTGAAGACCTAGAGCTGCCCAACTTACAAGAAAACCAGCTAGATAAGCTTGTACAAATGAAAACTCATCGGGCTGGTTTTTGTAGCGATGGTATGCCCAGTAATATTGATATAGTACGCTCATTACAGGGCTCACTCGCCAGAAGAGTCGCCATGAGTGCGGGTAAAAAAAGACGCCTAGCAGAGCTTGGAGGTCAACTTGCGATGGAGCGTGAGCAAGCCGACAGCGACCAAGCCATCATTGCGTTATTACAAGAGGAAATTGAGCAACTTAAACAGCAAATAAAAGCCGTACCATTTATTGATAATTACGACTTACGTTTTCGTAATTATGAAAAACGCCCCCACCCCACCAGCAAAGCCGTTATGTTTTGTATCATGGATGTATCAGGCTCGATGGATCAGGCCACAAAAGACATGGCAAAGCGTTTTTATATTTTGCTGTATCAATTTTTGACCCGAAGTTATAAAGACATTGAGGTGGTGTATATACGCCACCACACACAAGCTAAAGAGGTCGACGAACAAGAGTTTTTTTATTCTCAAGAAACTGGCGGCACTATTGTCTCCAGTGCCCTTAAATTAATGAACGAAATAATAAAAGAGCGCTATGATTCAGAGCAATGGAATATATACGCAGCGCAAGCATCCGATGGCGATAACTGGGCAGACGATACCCCACACTGCGGTGAAATATTACGTAATAAGCTACTTAATGCGGTACGCTACTTTGCCTATATAGAAATTACCACGCGTGCGCACCAAAGCTTGTGGCGCGAATACCAAAACATCACCCAAACCCATAGCAACTTTGCAATACAACATATTCAAAGTGTTGAAGACATTTACCCTATGTTTAGGGAGCTATTTAAAAAAAATCGTCAACAACAAGGGGCTGCTTAGCCTAAGCGAGGTTTACTATGAGCACTGAACGAATTAGCGATGGCCCAGATTGGACCTTTGAGCTGCTTGAGCAATACCAAACTGAAATAGCCCGTGTTGCAGCGCATTACCGGTTAGACACTTACCCTAACCAAATTGAGGTAATAACAGCTGAGCAAATGATGGATGCTTATTCAAGCGTAGGCATGCCTATAGGCTACAGCCATTGGTCATATGGTAAAAAATTTATACAAACCGAACAAAATTATAAGCGTGGGCAAATGGGGCTGGCTTACGAAATTGTGATTAATTCAAACCCCTGTATTGCTTATTTAATGGAAGAAAACACACTCCCTATGCAGGCACTGGTTATGGCGCATGCCTGTTATGGCCATAACTCATTTTTTAAAGGAAACTACTTATTTAAAACATGGACTGACGCCGACTCCATCATAGATTACTTAGTGTTTGCTAAAAATTATATTAGCCGCTGCGAAGAAAAATACGGTATTACACAAGTAGAAAGCTTAATTGATTCGTGTCACGCATTGATGAATTACGGCGTAGATAGATATAAACGCCCGCAGCAAATTTCCCTTTTTGAAGAGCAAAAACGCCAAAAAGAGCGTGAAGACTACATGCAATCTCAAGTAAACGAGCTATGGCGCACTATCCCTGCTCAACAGCAAGAAGCTAAAAAGCAAGAAAGGCATTTTCCGCAAGAGCCGCAAGAAAACATTTTATATTTTATTGAGAAAAACGCGCCTTTATTAGAGTCTTGGCAGCGAGAAATAATACGTATTGTACGAAAGATATCGCAATATTTTTATCCGCAAAAACAAACCCAAGTGATGAACGAAGGCTGGGCTACCTTTTGGCACTACACCATTTTGAACCACTTATATGATGAAGGTAAATTAACCGACTCCTTTATGATGGAGTTTTTGCAAAGCCATACCAACGTGGTTTATCAGCCACCTTATAACAGCAATTACTATTCAGGTATAAACCCGTATGCATTGGGTTTTAATATGATGGTGGATATTCGCCGTATTTGCGAAAACCCAACAGATGAGGATAGACGCTGGTTTCCTGAATATGCAGGCACTAATTGGCTAGACACACTACATTTTGCAATGGAAAACTTTAAAGATGAAAGCTTCATAAGCCAATTTTTATCACCTAAGTTAATTCGTGATTTTAAGCTATTTACTATTGTCGATCACAGCCGTAATCCACATCTAGAGGTAGGCGCAATACATGATGATAGCGGTTATCAGGCTATACGCGAAGCGCTTTCAGCGCAATATAATTTGAGTAATCACGAACCTAACATTCAAGTATATAATGTTGATGTTAGAGGCGATCGTTCTTTAACGTTGCGTTATGTTCCTCACAATAACATCCCCCTTGCTGACTCGCATAAAGAAGTGCTAAAACACCTGTACAGGTTATGGGGATTCAAGGTTCAATTACAGCAAGAGACCAGTACAGGCGATGTGTCTACTCTTGGCCAATGCCCAGCAGATGATACTCGCCATACTACAGAGTAAATAAAATGCCTGATAAAAAATGGCATTTTAATCAAGCCCTTGTTAAGTATTTACTGCCAAAGCTTGCGGGGCAATTAGATGCATCCTTGGTTACTTTAATTTAGCAGTAATATTACCGTGGCCTTAATTTTTTATATCCTCAAAATCGGTTACTCTGTTACGGCCATGCTCTTTTGAGTGATACAGGGCTTTGTCAGCGGCTTCAATCCACCGCTCATGTTTTGCAAAGTCAGGGCTATTTCCTGCAAAACCAACACTCACAGTCATCTCTATTTTTGTGTTTTTATAAACAAAAGGGTTGGCTTCTATTAACGCTCTTATGCGCTCGGCAAATATTGCTGCGCCTTGCTTGTCGGTATCGAGTAAAGTAACAACAAACTCCTCCCCACCATAACGCCCTGCTATATCGGTTTCACGAAGCGTCGTTCGTAGCAGTTCTGAAAGGTGGCGTAGCGCTTCATCGCCACAGCTATGGCCATGCTCATCATTAATTTTTTTAAAATGATCGATATCAAACATCAATAATGTGCTGCTGCCACCGCTGCGCTTAACACGCAAAAACTCTTGGTGCAGTGTGCTTTCCCAATGCCCACGGTTAAACAGCTGCGTTAAGCTGTCAGTTTGGCTTACTTGCTCTAAACGCTTATTTAAATCTTCTAATTCTTTTTTATTGACTGCCACATCGGTAACATCATAAATAATGATACAAATATGACTTACTTCACCCAGTGTGTTGGTAAGTGGAATAAAGGTCGCATTTTGGTACATGTAATCCGCTTTACCGGTAATGGGACGGTAGTTTTTAAAACGAAAGATGTAAGGTTGCTGCTCCCAGATAGTAAAAGAGCGGTTTTTAAGTACAAATACAGACTCTGACTTGCTTCTAAACCATTTTTCATCGATTGAAGGAAATAAATCAAATAGGTCTTTGTCTTTTACAGCACTTGGCAATAGCCCAGAATGGTTTTCCATAAAGCCATTCCACACACACACTTTATAATTTCTATCCAGTACAACCAGGCCCACATCAACCGTGTTAAACATATCCATTAACCAATGGATCTCATTCATTTCTAAATCAGCGGCCATAACTTAGTCTTCTAATAGGTAAGCAACTTTGTATTTCAAAGTTTTAAGTGAATCTTCGGTAAATAACAGCATAAGATCGCAGTTAATATCGTGGTTTTCGATGCCGTAGCTTATTTCTATCGCTAAGGTTCTTTGCCAACGAGATTTATTTGATTTAACCAATTCAGATACGTCGCGATGTTGGCCAAGTACAATGGGATGACCTTGGCTAAAAGACATATCTAGCTGTTTAGAAAGCCCCGTTAAAATTGAGCCTATTAAAATATTACTAATATCCATAAGTAGCTCAAGCTCAACTTTGTCGTTCAGCTCACCGTCGTAATTCATCAGTGACGCAATTTCTTTAAAGCTTGAGTCGTTTAATAAAAGTAATGCCTCGCCCGATACGCCACCGCCAATAAAGCCTTGGCACACCCCTGATGTTGCAGCATTATTGTCAATTGACTGCAGCGCCATATCCAGTTCATTAACTTCAAGCACATTCACATTCGGAATTGGTAGCTCTACAAACACATTCAAAAGCCGTGCAAGCAAATCGCCTGCTTGGCCCATAGCGACATTTGTAAGCTCTTGGTATATATCGCGCACATCTGGGTCTACTTGTTCACCTAAAGAATGAGCAAGGCGCTCGCGCATGGCTTTATCTTTAATGCCATGATGCTCGATAATATCGGCAAGTTTTTCAGGTGAGCAAGGTTTTTGGATAAAATCAATGGCGCCTAATTCAAGTACGCGTTGGTGCGCATTTGGCTGAATATCGCCAGATACAACCACGGTTAGGATATTAAGGCCTTGCTCTTTCATAGCCATAAGGACTTCGTAACCGTCCATTTCAGGCATGTTTAAATCAAGAAAAAGGATTTCGGGCTCGATTATTTTTAGTTTTTTGATGCAATCAACACCATCTTGAGCAAACTCTACTTTAATATCCCAGTCATCTGGTAAAGAGCGGGCTAGCTGGCGCCTCGCTAATTTTGAGTCGTCACATATTAATACGGATGTTGACATACTATCTCTCTATTATTTAACCCAATGTTGTCAATAGGCCTTATGACTTTATTAAAGATACATTTTGTAACTACATGTTAATAAAAGTTCATGCAGTTTACAATTTATATATCACAGAACTTATTATTACTTTTACAGTGATATTTAATCGCTTGGTCAGTGATATTGAGTATAATACACTCAAACCTATTGCGTTAATTTAAAAGGAAATAACCTATGGTACGCTCTCTTATTTTTGCACTAAGCACACTGGCTTTAAGCTCAGTTGGGCACGCATCACAGTACCCAGAAAACACGCTTGATGCAGGTAAGGTCTCTGCTCAGGGTAAGCCTGTCACTTTGTTAGGTAAAGGTGTAAGTGTAGGTGATAATGCGCCAAATTTTAAAGTGGTTGATGGTGGTTTTGCCCCTGTAAATCTTAATGATTATAAAGGGCAAGCTGTATTAATCAGTGTGGTGCCAAGTTTAGATACTGGCATTTGTAGCTTACAAACCAAACATTTTAATGAAAAAGTAGCGACGCAATTTCCTGCTATCGCAATACTGACCATCAGTGCCGATTTACCTTTTGCTCAAAAACGCTTTTGTAATGCTGAAAACATCGACAAAGTAACAGCCCTTTCTGACTCTGTATGGCGAGACTTTGGCCAAAAATATGGCTTAATTATAAAAGATATGGGGCTACTAACTCGCGCTGTGCTTATTTTAGATAAAAGCCATACAGTGATATACAAACAGCTCGTGTCTAATTTATCTACCGAGCCAAACTACGACCCAGTAATAGAAAAGCTAAGAACGTTGTAGGTAACAGGGCGTGTTGACCTTTGGTGGTTTAATTTTAAATTGTTAAAAGCTACTAAATACAAAAAAACCGCCCGAGGGCGGTTTTTTAATACCTAAGCTGTGTTTAGATTATATTAACCTAAAAGCTCTGCTAGTTGCTGGCTTACTGTTTCAACAGCTTGCGTACCATCAATTTTATGGTACTGCGTGTTACCTGCTTGCGCTTCAGCTTGGTAGTAATCAACCAATGGCATAGTTTGCTCATGGTAAATAGCTAAACGTTTACGAACTGTTTCTTCCGTGTCATCGGCACGAATAATAAGCTCTTCGCCTGTTTCATCATCTTTACCTTCCACTTTTGGTGGGTTGTAAACAACGTGATAAACACGGCCAGAGCCAGGATGTACGCGACGTCCACCCATACGCTCAACAATTACTTCATCAGCAACGTCAAACTCAATAACGTGATCAACCACAACGCCATTTTCTTTCATAGCATCTGCTTGTGGAATAGTACGTGGGAAGCCATCAAGTAAAAAGCCTTGTTCGCAGTCTGGTTTAGCAATACGCTCTTTCACTAAACCAATGATGATATCGTCAGAAATTAATTGACCTGCATCCATTACTTTTTTCGCTTCTAAGCCAAGTGGTGTACCTTCTTTAATGGCTGCACGAAGCATATCACCGGTAGAAATTTGTGGAATACCGTATTTGTCCATTAAAAACTGAGCTTGAGTACCTTTACCAGCACCTGGCGCGCCCAAAAGAATAATGCGCATATCATTGTCCCCTAGTATGGATATTTATTTTAAAGCCTGAATTCTTCCACAAGCGCTGCAGATACTCAAGCAACTTATACTAATTGCCTACTTTAGAGCACATAAAAAAAGGAAGCATACGCTTCCTTTATAATTATGGTTATATTTTAGGCTCTTTTAGCAATTAAAAGAGCCTGTTAGCCTTACTTATTTAAATCAAGCATTAACTTGTTTAAACGTGTTACGAACCCGGTAGGATCTTTTAATGTACCGCGTTCAGCAAGTAAAGCTTGGTCTAGTAATACATGAGACCACTGTGCAAACTTATCTTCGTCTTGCTCATCGTTTAAGTGCTTAACTAACTGATGCTCAGGGTTAAGCTCAAACACTGGCTTAGCCTCTGGTACAGGTTGCCCTACTGACTCCATAAGCTTTTGCATTTGCGAGCTCATGTCGTTCTCATCGCTAACAACACAGGCAGGAGAGTCTGTTAAGCGATGCGTAAAGCGTACTTCTTTAACTTCTTCACCTAGCGCTGTTTTAATGCGCTCAATTAAGCCTTCTACTTCTTTTTCAGACTCTTCTTGCGCTTTTTTCGTTTCTTCGTCATCAAGCTTACCTAAATCAAGGTCGCCACGGGTAATTGACTGGAATGATTTTTCGTTAAACTCAGTTAAGTGGCTCATCATCCACTCATCAACACGGTCACTTAGTAATAATACTTCGATGCCTTTTTTGCGGAAGATTTCTAAGTGCGGCGAGTTTTTAGCCGCTGTAAACGAATCAGCAACCACGTAGTAAATTTTATCTTGCTCATCGTTCATACGCTCAATGTATTGCTCAAGCGATACATCTTGTGTTTCTGAGTCAGTATGCGTAGATGAGAAGCGTAACAATTTAGCAATGGCTTCTTTATTCGCTGTATCTTCTGCTGGGCCTTCTTTGATTACTTGGCCAAACTCGTTCCAAAATGTTTGGTAGTCTTCGGCTTTGTTTTTAGCCATACGCTCTAGCATTTTTAAGATACGAGACGTACACCCTTTACGAATCGCTTGCGTTACTTTGTTATCTTGTAAAATTTCGCGCGATACATTTAGCGGTAAATCGTTTGAATCAAGTAAGCCTTTTACAAAGCGCAAGTAACTTGGCATAAACTGCTCAGCGTCATCCATAATAAAGACACGTTGAACATACAGTTTTAAGCCACTTTGGCGCTCACGGTTCCATAAATCGAACGGCGCTTTTTTAGGGATATACAATAAGCTTGTGTACTCAGTTTTACCTTCTACTTTATTGTGCGCCCAGTTTAGCGGCTCTTCCCAATCATGGCTTACATGCTTGTAAAACTCTTTGTATTCTTCATCAGAAACCTCTGACTTATCACGTGTCCATAAAGCGGTTGCACGGTTAATGCTTTCCCACTCACCTGGAACTGCTGGGATTTTTTCGCCGTCTTCGCTTTCAGACTCAGGCACTTCTGCTTTATACATTTGTACAGGCGTAGAAATATGATCTGAGTATTTAGTAACAATGCTACGTAAACGGTATTCATCCGCGTATTCTTTTTCTTCTTCACGCAGGTGTAAAATGATATCCGTACCACGGCCTTCTTTTTCAATTTCTTGTAACGTGTACTCACCTTCACCTTGTGACTGCCACTCGTACGCTTGTGTTTCACCCGCTTTACGCGTGCGCACTGTCACTTCATCAGCCACAATAAAGGCTGAGTAAAAACCAACACCGAATTGACCAATTAATTGCGAGTCTTTACTTTGGTCACCGGTTAAGTTTTTGAAAAACTCAGCAGTACCCGACTTAGCAATAGTTCCTAAAGAGCTAATCACTTCTTCACGCGTCATACCAATACCATTATCAGAAATGGTAATAGTGTTCGCTTCTTTATCTGCGCTAATACGTACACGTAAATCGGCATCACCTTGGTAAAGGTCGCCATTTGAAAGCGCTAAAAAGCGTAGCTTATCGGCGGCATCTGATGCATTTGATACAAGCTCACGTAAAAATATTTCTTTATTCGAATATAACGAATGAATCATTAAGTTTAATAGTTGTTTTACTTCTGTTTGAAAGCCTAATGTTTCTTTTTGTGCTGCAGTCATTTATGTATCTCCAATTAGCAAAGTGTCTGCGTTATGCACTTAATATGGGGTGAGGTGGAGTAACTTCAAGGGAAAAATTTAAAAAAGCAGCTTTTGCGCTGACATAAATAAAAAGCCACATAAAAATGTGGCTTTTAGGGTTAAATTACGGTGTATTTTTAGCGTGCTGGGCTTTTAAAGCACTGACTTGTTCGTGTAAATAATTAGCACTTACCTGCTCAGCTTCAATCGGCTTTCCCACACTCACCGATACTAACGACCATTTAAGGCGTGGTAGTTGCCACTTGGCTTTACGGCTAAACATACTGCCCCACAAGCCACCTAAGTGAACGGGCACCACAGGAACAGGTGTGCGCGCTATAATGCGCTCAATGCCCCGCCTAAACATGTCCATTTCACCATTACTTGTTAGTTTTCCCTCAGGAAAAATACCAACTAACTCACCGCGTTCAAGCGCTGCGGCAACCTCATCAAATGCTTTTGCAAACGCTTTTGGGTTAGCTTTTTCGCTATCAATTGGAATAGCTTTTGCCATTTTAAATAGCCAATGCAGCGCTTTTGAGTAATAAATGGGGGCAAACACCATAAAGCGTATAGGCCTAGGCGAAGTGGCTAAAATAAACATCCAATCTACAAAGCTTACATGGTTAGCTACAATAACGGCTGCGCCTTCGCTTGGAATATTTTCATGCCCTTTTGTGCGCACGCGATACATGCATATGGCTAAAATATAGATAACAAAGCGCAAGAAAAATTCCGGCACCTTAGTGTAAATATAAATAGAGATAAGCAAATTAAGCCCCGCCAAAAGCAATAGTAACGGCGAAATATGCCACTCTAAAACAGAGAGCGTTACAATACTTAATATGGCACTGCCAACCATAAAGAGCGCATTAAGCACATTATTAGCAGCAATCACCCGCGAACGACTTGCCTCCTCGGTACGCTGTTGAATAAGCGCATACAGCGGCACAGTATAAAAACCGGATGCAATACCAATACCTGCCATCCAAACAAAATGCCATACCATGTCGCCCGTATTGAGTACTTGTTTTAGCGTTAATAAATTTTCAGTGGGCGCGATATATTCACTAATAGCCGGCTCTTGGCTTAATAAATACAAAAATAGCGTAATTAAAATAGCGCCAAAAGGTACAATGCCCAGCTCAATACGTGAGCGCGAGAGCTTTTCGCACAACAAAGACCCCACGGCAATGCTTAGCGAAAACACCACCAGCGCACTGGTTACAACGAGTTCATCGCCACCCATTACATGCTTAACGTAATTAGGTAATGCCGTTAAAATAACCGCGCCTATTAGCCAAAACCAGCTTATACCCAACACCGATTTACCAACCGATTCTGTTTGGGCATTAAGCGCTTTAAATACATTTTTAGTGGATGAAAAAATATTATAGGTAAAGTGCAAATTAGGATTATTGGCTTGGCTTATAGGAATAAAGCGGCTACTGAAAAAGCCAAGTACTGCAAGTATCAGCACGGCAATACTAATAATTGTTGGACCTGTTGTTTGAGTAATGTAATAGGTGCCAAAAATAGTACCAATTAAAATAGCGACAAAAGTGGCAGACTCAACCAAGCCATTGGCTTTTGTTAATTCGTTAGGTGCCACATGTTGCGGTAATATTGAATACTTAAGCGGGCCAAAAAAAGTACTTTGCAAGCCCATAAAAAACACGGTGGTCAGCATTAGCCACACATATTGCGTAAAAATAGAGGCTGCGCCAATAACCATAATCGGTATTTCGCAAAATTTAACAAGCCGGATCAGCTTTGATTTTTCTGTTTTTTCGGCTAATTGCCCCGCCATTCCTGAGAATAAAAAAAACGGTAATATAAATAAGCCCGCTGCAAGGTTTGAATACAGCGCACCATCGCCAAGGGTTGCAGCTTGAAACACTAACAATATAAGCACGGATTGCTTATACACATTATCATTCATAGCCGACAAAAACTGCGTTACAAATAGCGGTAAAAAGCGCTTACTGCTGAGTAAACCGCCTTTATTGTCGTGTTTATTATTTTGCATAGTACTCCTTACTAATCAGATAAATTCCTGATGTTTTTATACCAACTTGAGCGATATTTTTAAGGCGCGTGAGCCGTACGACTATTACGTTATTTAGTTGTTGTTAGTCAATAATTTATAACACAACGTCGCCAAGTTTAACTCATTTATTAATTTAATATGATTACCGGCAAACTCACACACGTTATACGGTAATTAAATAGCAAACACAAAAAAGCCCACATATTTTACTATGTAGGCTTTTAAAACGATTTCAGATAGTTGTGTTAGTCCTGCATAACCGCTCGGCGGCCACTAAATGCATGCATTAACGTGGTGCCATCTACTAAATCAAGCTCGCCACCAACAGGTATACCATGCGCTATACGCGAGGCCCCTACTTTATATTTATGGCAAAGCTGGGCAATATAATGTGCAGTGGTTTCGCCCTCAACCGTGGGGTTGGTAGCTAAAATCACTTCGTTAATACCGCCGTGCGAGAGCTTTTGTTCAAGTATATCAAGGCCAATTTCTTTAGGCCCAATACCATCAATTGGCGATAAGTGCCCCATAAGTACAAAATATAAACCAAGGTATTGGCCTGTTTGCTCTATTGCCAACACATCGGTAGGCGACTCAACAACACACAGCACACCACTGTCTTGGCGTTTTGTACTTAAGCAAATATCACACTGCGCTTGCTCAGTAAAAGTGCGGCACGACTGACAATGCCCAACCGCGCCCATGGCTTTGGTCAATGCGTTACCAAGTTGAGTACCGCCTTTACGATCGCGCTCTAATAAATGAAACGCAATGCGCTGAGCCGACTTAGGACCAATACCCGGTTGGCAACGTAGCGCTTCTATAAGCTGCGTTAAACTATCTGAAAGTTGCATATTTGCTTAAAACGGCATTTTCATACCTGGTGGTAATTGCATACCGCCAGTTACTTTGCCCATACGCTCTTGCGTTTCGTCAGCAACGCGGCGAACAGCATCGTTACATGCTGCAGCAAGTAAATCTTCAATCATGTCTTTGTCGTCTTCCATAAGGCTTTCATCAAGCTCAACACGACGCACATTATGATTACCAAGCATGGTTACTTTTACAAGGCCTGCGCCGGCTTCGCCAACAACTTCCATTGTCGCGATTTCGTCTTGGGCTTTTTGCATGCGCTCTTGCATTTGCTGCGCTTGCTTCATCATGTTACCCATTCCACCTTTAAACATAATTTTCTCTCTTTCTTTTAAACTCTAGTTGTCATGAAGATAAGGGCGATTGTATTTAATTACAATGCCTGAATACTGTTTTCGTCAATTTCGGCGCTAAATAGCTGCTGAAATTGTACTATGTTTTCATCAGATGTGATCACATCAATTGCTTGCTGGTGTCGCCCTGCATCTATTTTTTGCTGAATTAAATAAGGCGAGTCAATCACCCCTTTTGCAAAGTTAATACTCAGCGATACGTTATGCCCGTATATACTTGATAACGCCGCATCGAGCTTTTGCCTAAGCATGGGCGTATCTAAGTGTTTTTGCGATTCATCCACGTCAATATGTAAACTGTCGCCTTGCTTAGTAAAAATCGAGTGTAATGCAAATTGGCGCATTCGCCCACCAAGCCCCATACGCTTAATTAAATAAGCCCACTCATCTTGCTGATGCGCAAATTTAATCTCGCTAATTGGGCTTTGAAAATCATCTGGGACCGGTATAGCGGGCTCTTGCTCTATTACCTCAGGCTTTTTTTGCGGATTAATTTGCTCCAGCAGCTCAGGCGCTAAGTTTTCAGTAATTGTTTGATGCTTTTCTTTAAAATCAACCTTACGCGCTGGCTGGCTTTGCGTTACTGGCTCAGCTGGCGTTTGGCTCCCTGTTACTGGGAGCGTTGGCTTTTTTTCGCTATCGCCTTGCGCATGGTCATGCCATGGCGGTGAATCGTTTTGTGACTCACTCGCTTGCGGGCTTGTATTATGTGGCTTTGCTTCGCTGTTAGGCGTAGCTTGGGCAGGTGTTTTTGGTGTTTGCGCTTGCTCAGGGGTATTTACACTCCCCCTTGAAAGCCTGCCTGCCCCCGATATATTTCTATCCCGTAAAATTCGCGCAATTGCTGATTGTGCTTGAGCTTCTTGTTCACGCACACTGCTATCTTTAGCATCGGCGTTTTCAGGCGCGGGTTGTGTGTGTTGCACTACAGGTGCAGGGTTATAACCTTGATCTACCGCACTGCTCATAACATCATCAAATTGTGCGGCTAAGCTTTGCTCCATATTACTGTGTTGCAGATAGGCATCGTCTTCACTTTGGCGCTCAGCAGCATCGTCACTCTTAGCTATGTGCTCACTTTGCTGCACAGGGCTCGGTATATCATTTTGCGGGCTTTGAGCCGCAGGTGATGCGCTGTTGCTGTTTTGCTCACTTGGCGAGCGTGTTAGCTGCTCTGTGGACGGTTGCTCTACTGGTTCATCACTTGTTTGGCTTTGCGCTGTGCTTTGGTTTTGGCTTTTCTCAACCATTGCTTGCGGAGCAGGGGTTTCGTCTTGCGATGGTGTTTTATTTTTATTTAATATATCACGCAGCGCATCGGCACGGCCTTTACTACTGGTAGGCGCAGGTATTGCTGCACTTGGTGCGTCACTAGGCTCAGGAAGCGATTGAGCAGGCGTTGTACCTGCAGACTCAAATGCTAATAAACGCAGCATTATCATTTCAAAACCTAAACGAGGCTCTGGCGCCCATTGTAAGTCTTTTTTACCGTTTAATAGTAACTGGTAATAAACCTGTATTTGTTGAGCCTGGGTGTGTTGAGCAACATGGCTAATATAATCGGCATTTTTATCATCAAGTTGCGCTGCTTGCGGGACAAGCTGAGTTAATTGAATAAGATGAGTTAATGCAATTAAATCATCAAGTAGAGCAATATAGTTAGGATTACGGCTCGCAACTTGGGCTATTTCGTCCATCAGTGCGCCACCATCTTGTGCTAACAAAGCAGCAAGCAAACTTTGGCTGTAATGTGTGTCCATTAAACCAAGCATAGCTTGTACGGCTTGATTGTTTATGTCGCCGTTGGTTTGCGCAATAGCTTGATCTGTTAAGCTCAACGCGTCACGCATACTGCCATCGGCGGCTTTTGCAATAATACTTAGCGCATCTTTATCAAAGTTTAATTCCTCTTGAGTAAGGACATGCTCAAGCTGAGTTTTAATTTCGCTTTGCGAAAGTGCATTTAAGTTAAACTGTAAACAGCGCGATAAAATGGTAACTGGTAACTTTTGCGGATCAGTGGTTGCTAGTAAAAATTTCACATGCTCTGGCGGCTCTTCCAACGTTTTTAATAACGCGTTAAAGCTATGCTTAGAGAGCATGTGTACTTCATCTATTAGGTATACTTTGTAACGTCCACGCGTGGGGGCATATTGAACGTTATCAAGAATTTCACGAGTATCTTCTACTTTGGTGCGAGAAGCGGCATCGATTTCAAGTAAGTCAATGTATCGCCCTGCTTCTATGTCAGTACAACTGCTACATTGCCCACAAGGAGATGCCGATATACCCTCATCACAATTTAAGCTTTTAGCAAAAATACGCGCAATGGTCGTTTTACCCACACCACGGGTTCCAGTAAATAAATAAGCGTGATGCAGTCTATTTTGCGTTAGCGCATTAACAAGCGCTTGCTTTACATGAGACTGGCCAACCAATTCATGAAAGGTTTGCGGACGCCATTTTCTCGCTAGAACCTGATAACTCATCAATTACTCGCCTTCAAACTCAACCAGTTTTAAGATTTTAATACCCATTTTTTCTATACGCTGCTCACCACCAAGCTCAGGTAATGAAACAACAAACGCTGCATCAGTGGCTGTGCCGCCTAATTTTGCAACTAGCTTTGCTGTGGCTTCAATTGTGCCACCGGTAGCTAATAAATCGTCAACTAATAATACTTTGTCGCCTGGGACAATAGCATCAACATGAAGCTCTAATGTGTCTTCACCGTATTCAAGTAGGTAATCTTGGCGAATCACTTCGCGTGGTAGCTTGCCTGGCTTACGAACAGGAATAAAAGGGATCCCTAACGCGTAAGATAGCGGTGCACCAAAAATAAAGCCGCGAGATTCTGTACCAATAATTTTTGTAAAGCCTTGGTTTTTATATTCGTTTATAAAAGCATCGATTGTTGCTTTAAAGGCTTCTGGATTTGCCATTAGTGTTGTTACATCACGAAACATAATGCCTGGTTTAGGATAGTCGGCAATGGTTGCGATACTGTTTTTAATAATAGCGGGTGTTACTTGAGTCATAAGTTTAATTGCTCAATAGTTTATATTTCAAAGCAGCTGATTATAACCTTAACTGACGTTAAAATGCGAGTTTGCTGTTATTAATACCAAGGTGGTTTGAAAATTATAAGGGTGGAGGAAGAAAAGAAGCTTAAGGCTGATATAAACAACAGCCTTAATAGAGCAAGGAGCTTTAAGTTAGGCTTGTGATCCAGCCTAAAATCGCATTTAAACAGCCAATACCCACAAAAACTGCTAAAAAAGCAATAAAGTAAGTAGCGTTAAACGGATCTTTAAAGTCTTTATCATCTGACATTGGTATAACCTTTTTTTAAGCACGACAAATAAGGCTGCCATGATAGACGAAGTAAAAACATCTATAAAGACCTTAATGTTGATTTTTTGTCACGATAATACCGCGCTCGCACATTGCATTAAGCGTACTTAACGCACCATGCGCAATTTGTTGTTCGCTAAAATTAGGCGCGTGGACTAAAACCTGCTGGCATACACTTTCAAACTCTATGCCCGCATTGGATTCTATTATTGAAAGTAGCAAGGCGGTCATTGCATTTGTAGCTAAAAACTGTACGTCGTCGTTATCATCTCTGTATACAACAAAGTAATTTGGCTGCTCAGATGGCGTGCTGGGTTTATACTCTGTGCTGATATTTTGAACCGCATATTGGTAGCTTAAATTACGCGCTACACTCGATAAGTAAAGTGCAGAACTGGTTAGTTCAGTGCTTTTTAAGCGTTGCTCGTTGGTATCTTCATTAGCCACAGAAACATCAAGCTCTATCCACTCATAATGTGCCAGCTCAAGCATAAATGCATAATCGTACTCTTGCAGGGTATAACCGCTCGACAAGTAATTAATAAACTCCCCTGCTATGTCTAAAAAATAAGGCGACTTACAGTCATGCTCACTAAAAAAAGCCCTTATTAATTTTTGCCATTGCTGCTGTGTATATAAAGTTTTAAGCACCGGAAAACCAGATGAGATGAACCCTGCAATATTATTAAAAAATAAGTCGCGGTAAATCGCCATGCGTCTATCTTCAATATCGTTTGGCTTTGGGTTATGCTCAGGCTCACGTATGTGCGCCATAAACTCATTTTGGCTGTCAATAAAGCTCATATTTCTTCCTTTATGCTAATTGCTGAGTAGGCGATGCGCATAACTGCTTATTTTGTAAATCGTGAATAATATCAAGCTCTTTTGTAAGTGTATTTATACTTGGAATATTAAAATCACGCTCCAATAAGGTAGGAAACACCCCATGCGCTTGGTACGCTTTATCAAGCAAGTCCCATACGGGGTCAATAACATCAGCGCCGTGGGTATCAACAATTAAATCATCGGCTTCATTGTAGTGCCCAGCTACGTGCCCATATGCAATGCGTTTTGAAGGTAGCCCTAGTAAAAACGCTTCGGCGTTGTAACCATGATTAATTGAATTTACATAAATATTATTTACATCAAGCAGTAGTTTACAATCGGCTTGCTCTAAAATCGTGTTTGTAAATTCAAGCTCAGATAACTGCTGGCCAGGCGCCGCATAATAAGAGACATTTTCGATGGCTATTTGGCGCTCTAAAATATCTTGCACTTGTTTGATGCGAGGTACAACGTGTGCAATGGCATCTTCAGTAAAAGGGATTGGCATTAAATCGTACATATGCCCTTTTCCAGAGCAGTAACTTAGGTGCTCACTGAATAGTTTAATGTTGTGCTGATCAAAAAACGTTTTTAGCGATTTAACAAATTCAATATCAAGAGGTTCAGGCGAGCCGATAGAAAGCGATAAACCATGGCAAGCAAAATTATTGGCGTCAGTTAAGGTTTTAAATTGTTTTTTAAAGCGCCCTCCCAGCTTAAGCCAGTTTTCAGGCGCTACTTCCATAAAATCGATTTGCTTTGGTGTATGCGCTAGTAGTTCATCAAGCATCTCTCGACGAAGACCTAAGCCCACCATCCCAAATGCTGAGTTTTGTGTTGCTCTCATCATTATCTCCTAAAACAAAAAGGGCCTTTTGGCCCTTTTAGCATAACGTATATCTGAGTAAATCAGGTACTTAAATCAGCCTGTTATTGGCCGCCACATTTGCCTTC
>NZ_PNCY01000106.1:0-284 GCF_005887105.1 Pseudoalteromonas sp. S2893
AGGCGCAGGCTTCGCTCTCCAGGGAGCTATTTTTAATTTAGGAGCAACTCAGGCAAAAAAGTTTAATTCTTGAAGATGACCTAGGTTTACAACAACTAACAAATGATTATCTTGAACATAATGGGGTAGAAGGACACGGAGGAAGCCGGGGTGATGAAGTATTTAGTGATCGAGAGAATAACGCTGCGGAGGTTATTGATTTTACCTATTATGTTGCGAGGTTAAGATGGCTATAAGCGTATGTCAACTAGTGGGTGATCATTTTTGTGTGGTTCTGTTTAAGC
>NZ_PNCY01000107.1:0-250 GCF_005887105.1 Pseudoalteromonas sp. S2893
AGGTCATACTTTTTAGGCGCCCAATCCTTTTGTTTAAAAGTCATGATGTCACCACAGAGAAGTGAAGAAGAAGAGCAGAAGAAGCGATTAACCGATCCCCGTGCATACTCTGTGTAGCGCAAAGCGAATTTGTGTCCTCGGTGGTGGTATTTAATTTACAATTAATGATAAGCTGTACATCCCCCCTGAACAAGCTCTCTCCCAACAATGATAACATTAACACCGTAGGTATACCTTACCTTGTAGACCC
>NZ_PNCY01000108.1:0-242 GCF_005887105.1 Pseudoalteromonas sp. S2893
AATCAGTAAGTTTTGAAATTTAAACTCTATTTGCTCCATTTCTGGCTCGCGTATAAAGCGATTAAATACAAAATGCTTAAGTATTTTTAAAACGTGCTCGTACTGTGGGTCTACCTTTCAAGAGGACTTTAAAATAGGTCACTCAAAATCTCCCAGCTGAACATCTAAATGAATCTGAATAATAAACATTTTTACTAGCTCGCATCTGGCATCTTTCCGCTCACAATCGTTTTTTGAAAATA
>NZ_PNCY01000109.1:0-299 GCF_005887105.1 Pseudoalteromonas sp. S2893
CATTAAAGCGGTTTTCTTTAACGTATTGATCAATTATTATGTGTTTAGAATAAGGTTGAGCCCAGAGCTCAAATCCTCGGTCGGTAAATACTTGGTGTATCGCTATACGCGGCTTATGCCTGATGTGTATTTAACCAAAATCATCTTCATAGCCATCAAGTAAGTCTAAGTTCCAATTGCGTTTATTGATCAGGCTTTTTACAGCATTATCAAATCCGTGCTCCAATAATCCTTCAGATTCTCTCACCGAAGAAGCAACAAAATGATAAAAAGGCTGGAGCTCTCCCCAGTTAATCTCC
>NZ_PNCY01000110.1:0-333 GCF_005887105.1 Pseudoalteromonas sp. S2893
ATCCTGCCTGCATGAGATTTGTAACTCTATAATATATAACCGCAGCCATTGTTAGCTGCTAGGGTGATCTACTAGCAACAATACGACTGCTAAGAAATCCTAGGTATAAGCAGAGGGTGGATAATACCAATTCGCACTAATACTTAATCATTTTGCGGGGCTAAAGGTGTCGCAATCTGCGTTAAAAAACTCTCATAAAGAATAACTAAATAGCGAATTTTTTGTCTTGCTATCATCGAGGTTACCAATCCTCAAAATAGATCACTTAAATATGCGGATTGGGATAAGTTAAAAAACTATTTTGCGTATTTATTAATATTAGAAAAAGCCATT
>NZ_PNCY01000111.1:0-217 GCF_005887105.1 Pseudoalteromonas sp. S2893
TAGGCGCTTACTGAATGAAAAATAAGTCGGGCCGCCAAGTGTTTATAACCGGCCACCCAGAATACGCTGCCGACACAGTAAAAGCAGAGTACGCGCGCGATCAACAAAAACGCCCTGAAGCGCCAAAACCCGCAAACTACTTTCCAGATACCGACGCAAGCAAACAGCCGTCAAAACCGTGGCAAAGCCATGCGTTTTTGCTGTTTTCGAACTGGTT
>NZ_PNCY01000112.1:0-222 GCF_005887105.1 Pseudoalteromonas sp. S2893
TGCCGTATATAACCCTATAAGCTCAACGCCGTAATCGGCACTTAATTCTTTGGCGGCTTTACGCGCATCTTGAATGGCCAGTTTTTGCGCCTGTTTGTTTAGCTCTTCATAGTTGCTCGCTAAAAATTGCGTTTGGTTTATTTGGTTAATGACTTTATTTACAAGGTTTTGTAAGAGCTGAGGTTATTTTTCGATTTGGTATAGTTTAAAGCATATCGTGCG
>NZ_PNCY01000113.1:0-271 GCF_005887105.1 Pseudoalteromonas sp. S2893
TCAGAACTAAAGACATCTTTTGTTAAAAGACGAGCAAGTGTACTGTCAAGGTTTATATAGTCTTCCATTATAAGTAATATCATGACAGTGATTGCTGATTATTTGCTATGGCTATTTTTACTTTAGCCACTGCCACGCCACCAGCGTGATTAGACAAAGTTAACGAGCCGTTTAGTCGCTCAAACGTCACATTACAAAGTAAACCCGCCAGCCCCATACCTGGGCTTCAGGGCAGAAGTAGCCCGCCAAGCTCTTCTAAATGTGAGTTGCT
>NZ_PNCY01000114.1:0-243 GCF_005887105.1 Pseudoalteromonas sp. S2893
CCGACAGCTTTGGAAAAATAACCTTTAATAAAGAGGAACTTGACCTTGATCACTTAGGGCATATAGTTGAAAACCATATTTTTCGTTTTGCTCTAATTAAAGAGCTACAGCAACAACCAAGGGCCACGTTGATGTTTGATACTGAGTATAAACAAATACCCCAAAGTGAGTCAGAAGGAGTTAAAACCCTTAAAAGCCGAGAGCCTAATATAGCTAAGCTGCGGGTGGCGGCCGATGGCGCAA
>NZ_PNCY01000115.1:0-247 GCF_005887105.1 Pseudoalteromonas sp. S2893
GAATCTAAGCAGCAATCAAAAATGATATCTTCCTAAATGAAAACGATAGATGCTTGGGAGTAGGTTATTTTGAGTTGTTATCTTTCTCCTATGACCTTTGAACTATTCCCTTTGACCTTTGCCCTTTGACCTTTGAACTTTCAACTTTAGTCTTTCGACCTTCGCACACTTAGGAAGTTTATGAAGTATTTAGTTACAGGGGCAGCGGCGGTTATTGGAGCTGCAACGAGCCAAAAATTATTGGCTG
>NZ_PNCY01000012.1:0-82944 GCF_005887105.1 Pseudoalteromonas sp. S2893
AGATTGCTGCAGTTAGTGTAGTTTTACCGTGGTCAACGTGGCCGATTGTACCAACGTTTACGTGCGGTTTTACGCGTTCAAACTTTTCTTTTGCCATGACGGAACCTATCAGTTTTGTGTATCTAGATTACATATGAAAATAATCCACCAGAGGTAGATTAATTTAATTTTTTCAAATTTCAAATAGTTTTTTCTGACAGATAAAGGAAGTATTCAAGGAGATTCATATGACTGGTGCTGATAGGCAGATTTGAACTGCCGACCTCACCCTTACCAAGGGTGCGCTCTACCAACTGAGCTATATCAGCAACACCATAATTGGAGCGGGCAGCGGGAATCGAACCCGCATCATCAGCTTGGAAGGCTGAGGTAATAGCCATTATACGATGCCCGCTTTAGGAACCTGTTCTTAAACTACCTCTAACCGTCAAGAATAAAGTGGTGGAGGGAGCTGGATTCGAACCAGCGAAGGCTGAGCCGTCAGATTTACAGTCTGATCCCTTTGGCCGCTCGGGAACCCCTCCACGATAATTCTTTACTAATTCACTTTCGGTAAAAGGAAAGTGGTGCCGACTAACCGAGTCGAACGGTTGACCTACTGATTACAAGTCAGTTGCTCTACCAGCTGAGCTAAGTCGGCACTGCTTTAGTACGGGGCGAGATATTAGAGTAAGGTTTATTATGATGCAACTATAAAATTAAAAAAAATGTAATTTTTTAGCTTAAATGCTCACAATTCATGCAAAAGTGCTTAATTTTGCTGTTTTTCGTCGTTTTTACTTAGCTCATGCCAATAATTTAATCCTTTCATAACCAATAAAGAATCAAAAATACTGCCACTTATTTGTTGCTGTAACAGCAAACCGTAACCACCGGCGCACAAAATTTGTGGTTTTTGTTCGCCTGTTACGTGTTTAAGTTGGTATTTGGCCTGCTCAATAGCGCCTAATGTTGCCACCAGCGCGCCATTTTTTAATCCGTTGGGTGTGTTTTTACCTAGCTCGTTTAAAAAGGGGGTATTGGCATCATCAAACACGCGCTGAGTATTTTGTGTTAATGAGCGAGTCATTAAGTCAAGGCCGGGCAATATCCAGCCCCCTAAGTGCTCGCCTTCGCCGCTCAGCACATCAATAGTGGTTGCAGTGCCAGCATCAACAATAATGCATGGTGTGTTAGGGTAAAGTGTAAAACCTGCCACCAGCGCAAGCCAGCGATCAATACCTAAATTGCTAACCTGTTCATATGCGCAGCTTAAGCCACTGAGATTTTTACTAACATGCGCCTCAAAACACGGAATGCTTTTTTTGGCGGCTAATGTGAGTGCGTCATTTAATAATTCACTGTTACCTACACAAGCATACACAACCTCAGTTATTGCTTGCCACGGCACGTCGCTCATAGAAACGGGCGTTGCTTGTTGTTCGCGCCATAAGGCCGCTTTTAATGACGTATTACCTACATCTATTAGCAGTTTCATAATTCGGCCTTTCTTAACGAGATTTCGCCGCCATAGTAACTTTTAACTTCGCCGTCTTGGCGAATACGTATTCCGCCGTGCTGATCAATACCCTCACAAATACCCCGCCAGCTTCTGTGCCCCGTATTTAGCTCTACGCATTCTCCTGCAAAGGCGTTTAGGGCGTTCCACTGTGCGTACATGCTGTTTAGCCCGTCTTGCTGGTAATCTGCCAAACGCTGCTCTAAATAAAAGGTAAGCGAAGCAACTAACTGGTTTTTATCAAGCGCGGTGGTGTGTTGACTTAAATCTGTCCATGCTTGGTCAATGTGTTCGCTGGTGTTTTGCGGCATGTGTAAATTTATGCCAATACCAATGACTAGCTGACAAGGGCCTTGCGGTTGCCCATCTAGCTCAACTAATACTCCGGCTAGTTTTTGCTTATTTATGTATATGTCGTTTGGCCATTTAAGTTCAATGTCTATATCATAAAGTGCTTTTATAGCATCATATACCGCAAGCCCTACTGCAATTGATACGCCCATAGCAGCTTGCAGGCCATCATCTAAACGCCAAAAATAACTGTAATATAAATTAGCGCCAAACGGAGATTGCCATACCCGCCCTCGCCTTCCGCGCCCGGCTTGCTGCATTTCGGCAACCACAACAGTGCCAGACTCAAGCGCGACTTTATTTTGAATACGGCGCATTAGCTCGCTGTTGGTTGAATCTATAATAGGGTGTACTTCTACTTGGGCTGTATTGGCACCTAATGCATGGTAATGTTTGGTTATATCGGCTTGGTTTAGCAAACCCACCGCATTGTTTAAACTGTAACCTTTACCCGTCACTTTAAATATATCGAGCCCCATGTCTTGCAGTGTTTGAATATGTTTACTCACTGCAGCACGGCTTATACCTAGTTGCTCGCCAAGGACTTGGCCCGATACAAAGCCACCTTGGTTAAGTGCGTTTAATATAGCTAGTTTATTTCCATCTGGTGCTTTCATTACGCGTGCTCCGTAATAATATGGCATTCACTATTTGTGTTTATAAGCCTTACTTCGTGCTCTAGCATTATGCCGTAACGTGCAAACACCGTATTTTGTATATGCGTGATCATAGTGATTAAATCGCGCCCTTTACTATCACCATGATTTACTAATACCAGCGCCTGCTGCTGATGCACCTCAATCCCTGCTACTGTAAAGCCCTTCAAGCCCGCTTGGTCTATTAGCCAACCTGCCGCCACTTTGTGATGGCTTTCCCCATAGGGGTAATGAGGTAAATCATTAAACCGCACAAGCAGCGCTTCTAAACGCGCATTGCTAATAATCGGATTTTTAAAAAAACTACCCGCATTGGCTAAAGTGTATGGGTTTGGCAGCTTAGCGTTACGAATTTCAATAACCTGCTCAAATACCATTTTAGGGGTGGGATTTTGCAATACTTTGAGTGGGCCATAACTTAAAACTGGCTGCCACATTTTAGGGAGCGCTAAACTAACTTGAGTGATCACCGCTTTGTTTTTTAAAGCATGTTTAAAAATAGAGTCACGATAAGCAAACTCACACTGTGCGTTAGTTAAAGTCACTTTGGTTTTTGTGGCTATATCAATGTATTCAACCGACTCTACAAATTGAGCGAGCTCAACACCATAAGCACCAATATTTTGTACCGGCGACGCCCCAACAGTGCCCGGAATAAGCGCTAGGTTTTCAAGCCCTGCAATATTTTTATCAAGTAAATAGCTTACTAGGTTATGCCAGTTCTCGCCCGCAGCTGCACTCACTAGTACATCATTTTCACGCTCGGTAATAGTAATGCCCTTAGTGGCCATTTTAATTACGGTGCCTGCGTAGTTTTCTAAAAAGATTGTGTTGCTGCCTTCCCCTAATAAACAAAACGGAGCACTAAAACGGTGTGCTTTAAGTTGCTCAACCGAGGTTATTTCAACAAAATGCTGGCATTGATTGTTTAGTGCAAAGGTATGTAAAGGTTTTAATGAGTGCGCCACAAAGGTCTCTGAGTGTACTGGTAACTAATCGCAGTAGTTTACCTTATTGTCGCAAAGAATGTAAAAATCACTCAACCCGCTGTATCAATCATGATATAAAACCTGCACTTATTATTAGTGTTCAGGGTATTTTATGAAAATTAAACCTCTTTTTTTAAGCCTCGCTATGGCCGGTATGTGCTCGCAAGCAATGGCAAACGCGATTGATCAAAACTCATACGCCAACCTAGATGATGTGGTAACAACACACTTAAACCTTGATTTAGATGTCGATTTTGCCGACAAGCAATTAGAAGGTTTTGTTGAGCACACGCTAAAGTGGAACAATGACACGAGTAAAAAGCTGGTACTTGATACCCGCGACTTAGACATTGATAAAGTAATGTACCAAGACACCTCGGGCGATTGGCACAAAGCTAAATTTACACTGGCAGATCGCGATGATGTTAAAGGCTCAAAACTAACAATTACTTTAAAAAGCCAAGCGCCAAAAGTACGAATTTACTACAACAGCCGCCCAGAAGCATCTGGCCTGCAATGGTTAACACCAGAGCAAACAGCCAGCAAAACGCACCCGTTTATGTACAGCCAATCGCAGGCTATTCACGCTCGTAGCTGGTTACCGGTACAAGATACCCCAGCCATGCGCGTTACTTACTCTGCCCGTATTCATACACCAAAAGATATACGTGCCGTAATGAGCGCCGATAACAAAGACGCACTATACAAAGATGGCGACTACCACTTTGAGATGCCTCAAGCTATTTCGCCGTACTTAATTGCGATTGGTGCAGGTAATTTAGAATTCAAAGCCATGTCAAAACAAACAGGTATATTTGCCGAGCCTGAAATTTTAGACGCTTCGGTTGCCGAGTTTAACGACACCCAAGCCATGATCGACAAAACCAACGAAATGTATGGTGAGTATGCATGGGGCCGTTACGATTTATTAATGTTACCGCCTAGCTTTCCGTTTGGTGGTATGGAAAACCCGCGTCTTTCGTTTATTACCCCTACCGTAGTTGCTGGCGATAAAAGCTTAGTAAACCTTATTGCCCATGAGCTTGCACACTCTTGGTCTGGTAACTTAGTTACCAACGCGACGTGGGAAGATTTATGGTTAAACGAAGGTTTTACCTCTTACGTTGAAAACCGCATTATGGAAGAAGTGTTTGGCCGCGACCGCGCCGTAATGGAGCAAGCTTTAGATGCAGCAGGCTTACGTGCTCAGCTTAAAACCATTGATGCACCCGATACTCGCCTTAATTTAAAACTTAATGGCCGCGATCCAGATGATGCATTTAGCTCAGTGCCATACACTAAAGGTCAGCTATTTTTAATCTACCTAGAAGAAAAATACGGCCGTGATAAGTTTGATGACTTTGTTAAGACCTACTTTAATGAGTTTGCATTTAAATCGCTGACTACTGCGCAATTTGTTACTTATTTAAAAGCTAACTTAATTGAAAAATATCCAGGCGTTGTAAGCATGGATAAAGTGAATGAGTGGATTTTTGAGCCAGGTTTACCAAGCGATGCACCTAACCCCACATCGGATGCGTTTGATAAAGTAGATACAGCAAGCGCAGCATGGTTAAAAGGTGAAACAAGCGCAGCACAATTACCTACGGCTCAATGGACAGTGCACGAGTGGTTACACTTTTTAAATAACCTACCACGTGATTTAAGCTTAGATAAGATGAGCGAGCTTGATAAGCAATTTAACTTAACGCAATCAACCAATGCAGAGCGCGCGTTTGCATGGTTTATGTTAGCGGTAGGTAATGGTTACCAACCTATTTACCCAGCGCTTGATAAGCATTTATCAGGTATTGGCCGCCGTAAATTAATTGTGCCGTTATACAAAGCACTTATTAAAAATGGTAAGCGTGAGTGGGCACATGATGTATACATCAAAGCACGCCCAGGCTACCACCCGCTTGCACAAGGCACCATTGACGCTTTATTTGATAAATAAGCAACCTGTGCCAACCCAAAAGGTGTTTAGACCTTTAGGGTAAAACAGCAAAACCATTAAAAAAGGCCGATTTATCGGCCTTTTTTAATACTGTAATTTTCTCAAGCTAAAAACTGTAACTAAGCTCAGCGAAGTTAGCGCTTAACATTATTAGCTTGAGATAAGTTTATTACTCAGCGCCTTGGTTCGTTACCTTTTCTAAAAAGGCCTTTCGCTCAGCAATCGTGGCTTGCTGCCACCAAAATTCTAGCATTTGCGGTGCACTTGGCATGCCTTTGCCATTAATAGGCGCAATAGGCTTAATAGGTTGGCTTGGACGCGTTGGACCCGCTGGCACCGTATTTTGTAAAGCAGGCTTTTGACTTGCAAGCTGTGTATTTGAAATAACACTAAGCGGCTGTGCCACAGACGCGCCCTTTGCTTTTAAACTTACCTGTGGTGCCTCAGCAAATATTTTCGCTGATACCGCGTTATCGGCACGATTAAACACCATGTCGTAGTCTTTGTTATCGTCAATAGTAATATCTACCCAAAACGGTTCAGACTCTATTACCTCATGGTCGTCAAAGCCTAGCTCGTATAAATCGGTGTATTTTAATTTTAATCGATAAGACCCTGGGGCAAGTTCAATGTCGTCAACGCGGCTAAATAAAGAGCTTTCAATCACTCTTTCGCCGACTTGTAAAGGCACTAACTCTTCAGGAAAGTGAATATTTCCGGCACTTACTGACATACTCATCAATAGTGCCGCAGCTGCAGTTATTAACATTGGTTTACGCATAAAAACTCCTTTATTTGTTTTGAGTTTGACACTGCAAACAAAATTTGTCATTAGTGACTTTAAATTCAACCCTTACACTGAAACGATTATGAGCACAGAAACAATATTTACAAAAATTATTAACCGCGAAATTCCCGCCGACATTATTTACGAAGACGACACCACCCTTGCATTTAAAGACATAAACCCGCAAGCTCCTTTTCATGTGTTAATTATTCCAAAAAAAGCAATTGCCACTATCAATGATATTAATAGCGAAAACTCACATTTAGTTGGAAATTTATACGAGACTGCTGCTAAATTAGCCAAGCAATTTAACTTTAGTGACGATGGCTACAGAGTAGTAATGAACTGCAATAAACACGGCGGGCAAACCGTGTATCACATACATTTACATATGCTTGCAGGCAAAGAAATGGGCTGGCCTCCGTATCAAGAAGCTAAAAAATTAAAAATTTAATAATAAAAATTCACTGGAATTATTAGTATTTGGCTAGTTACAAATGTTATGGTTAATCATGTATATAAAGTGAAAAATAATTACTTATTTGCAACATTTTATGTTTAAATAATCGTAAAATCGTACTTGTTCACAAGGCGAAACCCGACTTTCTAATACAAAAGGTGTGGAAGTCGTGATAAACTTAACTAGTCAGCTTTATAAAAAGAGTATAAAAACATGAGCAGTTCAGCCTTTTTGTTATTAGATCAAGAGCCAATTAACACCATTGGCATTAACGTTTTAGAACCTTTGTTAAAAACGCAAGGCCTTGACGTAACCACGGGTACAAATATTTTAGATGTACCAGAAGGGACTCGATTACTGTTCATTGAAACATCAAGTAACGATGCATGGGGTAAACTAAAAGAACAGCTAGTTAACCTGCGCACCAAGTGCGATATCGTATTATTTAACCTAGACGAAAACCCAGAGCTCGCTAACCGCGCGCTTTTGAGCGGTATTCGTGGCGTGTTTTATACGACAGATAACGCTGATGTATTAATGAAAGGTATTCGCTTACTTTTAGAAGATCAGCTTTGGTACAGACGTGACATTATGTGTAATGCATTAAACCGCATGCTGCAGTTTAATAAAGACGCACTACACAAGCTGACCGAAGGTGACATAGAGCCAATTAAACTCACTAAACGAGAAAAAGCAATAATCTCGTTAATGAGTAAGGGTTCTAAAAACAAAGAAATTGCTGAAGATTTAAGCATCAGCCCACACACAGTTAAAACACATTTATACAGCGCATTTAGAAAAACTAAATGTCGTAACCGTATTGAGCTACTATCTTGGGCTCAACAAAACATTCCAGACGAAATTCGTTAATCAATTTCGTAATTTAAAAACAGGCACTTATGGTGCCTGTTTTTGTTTATGCCGCATGCTTGTTAAATTAATCGCTTTTTATTACTCTATTTAAAGTACCCATTGCTGGAACCTCTATGCTCGACTCATTTACCCTCTTTTTTGCCAGCATTGCCGTTATTATTGTAATGACCCTTCTTAACTTTTTAACTTGGCGTACCAACAAAAGTACCCCAGGTACTCTGCTTTATATTTTTTACCCGGTTTTATTACTAGGCGCAGTAATTGGCTTTACGCTTATTGGTAAAACGCACAACCTTATTGTGATTAGTATTGCCAGCAGTATGATGTTTGGCGCATCAATTGTGCACAGCTTGGCCATATGCCAATTTTTAGATTATCGGGGTATTGGATTTAAGCTACTGTGCTCCTTTACCGCGTTTAGCGCCGTAATGTTGGGATATTATTCTTTTATTGACCCTTCTTTACGCGAGCGAATTTACGTCTCGGATGTACAGCACATTGCAGAAGCCGCTTTTTTGCTGTTTTTATTTATTAAATATGCCCGAAAGCCCTACCCTAATGGCACCATTGTTTACATTTTAATATTAACTTTAGTTGGCCTGAGCTTTATTAGCCGCTCACTATTTATGGTTAATATTGAACAACCCCTGCTATTGCAAAGCCCATGGTTTAGTAGCTTACTGTTTTTAAATGGCGTTATTGCACCTATGTTTTATGCCGCCGGTATGGCGCTTTTGTGTAATGAACGCAGAGAAAAAAATCTTAACAAGCTGGCCGACAAAGCCCAAAAAGATTTAGAAATTAGAGGCCTGTTTTTATCAACGATTAGCCATGAAATTCGCACCCCCCTTAATGGCATATTAGGCAGCGCCCAATTGGTTATGAACCAAAGCACAGACACCCGCAATAAAGCCTATTGTGAGGCCATCATTAATTCAGCCGAGTCATTAAATTTACTGGTTGATAAAGTGCTCGACTACGCAAGCCTAGATCAAAGTGATGAAGCACTTTACGAAGAAGACATTGAATTTAAAACCTGGTTAAACAATTTGTGTTTATTACTCAGCCCATTGGCGGAGCAAAAGCAGCTTAAGTTTGAACTGGTATGTAATATCCCTGAACAAGCCTGTTACTACTGCGATCAGCAAAAATTGAGGCAAATTATTATTAACCTTGTTGGTAACGCCATTAAGTTTACCGACCACGGTATAGTAAAAATTCAGGTTGATTTAATAAGCGACAGGCAGCTTGAGCACACCATAAAAATTAGCGTTAAAGACTCAGGCCCTGGTATCGAAAAAGACGAAATAGCCTACTTAACCGAACCCTACGTACAAAGTAGCGCCGGCAAAGAAAAAGGCGGCACCGGCCTTGGGCTTGCCATCACCAGCCGCTTACTAGAAAAGCTAGGCAGCCGTTTAGAAATAACCAGTCAACTAGGCACTGGTAGCGTGTTTAGCTTTACCACCACCTTTACGCTAGGGGAGCTTAGTTTGGTAGAGCAGCGCCATCAAAACAAAGACTACTTAACCGGCCTTGAAGTACTGCTAGTCGAAGATTTAGATTTGAATCAAAAAATTGCCATTGAGTTTATGGCCGAAGATGAGCATAAAATAAAGCTCGCCAAAGATGGTAAAAGCGCTATTGAACTGCTGCAAACACATCACTTTGACGTTATTTTACTGGATATGAACCTGCCAGACTTTACCGGCCAAGAGGTATTAAAACGTTTGCAGCGTTTGGAGCATAAAAACCAGCGCACGCCCGTACTGGCCTTTACAGCAAGCTTAAGCCCTGATGAGGTAAAAGAATACTTAGCTCTGGGAATAAAAGACATAGTAGGCAAACCAATTAAGCAGCAAAAGCTTCGCCAAGCACTGAGTGATTCACAATCCAATCAAACTGCAAATATAGCTGTAGAGCTAGTAGACACTTTGTACGACGAAACCGCAGCAGAAACACTAACCAGCTCATTTAGTGAGGATGAAGTGTCGTCGATTTACAATGAATTTGTACTCTCAGCACGGACTAAACTAACCCGATGCCAAGAACTTATTGACCAGCAACCAGAGCAGTGCATTAAATTATTGCACCGCCAAGCAAGCACGGCGCTGCAATTAGGCTTTAACCGTTACGGTATTGAGCTTAAAAAAATAGAGCGCCGCCTGCTTGATAACAAACCCCATAATAACCTGCTAGATGAGGCGTTAGAGCTATGGCAGCGCAGCCTAGAACAATACTTAAAGTACGTGCGCGGGCAGTTAAGTTAATGGGCTTTTCTATTACAGATTAAGCTGTTTACTCTCTTCCATACCTATCATCAAATCGCTCTATGTCACTTTCATCTAGTACGGCGCCAGTTTGTACTTCAATGACAATTAGCGGCTCTTTTTGATTGTTCGCTAAGCTGTGTATTTGTTTTGCTGCAATGTAGCAAGATTGGTCGTGGCTAAGTGTTAATGCTTGCTTATCAATACGTACATCGGCAATACCCGATACCACCACCCAATGCTCTGCACGATGCTGATGGCGCTGCGTTGAAAGTTTAGCACCGCTATTAACAGTTATTTTTTTAACTTTAAAACCACCACCTTCAACCAAAGTGCGGTAATTGCCCCATGGCCGATATACAACCTGATGATGATTGAGTTTATCACTTTGGCTAACCGCTAATTGCTTGAGCAATAAAGGCAGACCATCGAGCTTGTTTTTATTGGCAACGAGGGTGGCATCGTGGGTATGAATAATGGCTAAGTCGCTAACCCCAAGGGTAGCAACGCTGTGATCGTTTTCGCTTATAACAAAATTATTCGTACTATTTTGCGCGGTATGGCTGTCGTTTTCATTATTGCCATGTGCATCTTTTTTAATAAGGCTAGCCAAGGCACTAAAGCTGCCTACATCACTCCAATTAAGAGCAACAGGCAATACTGCTACATTATTACTGCGCTCTAAAATGGCGTAATCGATAGAGTCACTTGGGCAGGTTTTAAGTGGCTCACTTACCGGCCTTGTAAACCCTAAATCGTCAGAGAAATTAGCCGCCGCGCTTACACTGAGTGCAATTTTTGGTGCAAAGCGTTCTAGCTCATTTAAATAGGCTTGTGGTGTAAATAAAAACATGCCGCTATTCCAGCTATAACCGCCTTGAGTTAAATAATGCTCAGCGGTAGCCAAGCTTGGCTTCTCTTTAAATTCAGCCACTTTATAGCAATTTGAGCCCGCTATTTTACTACCTTGTTTAATGTAGCCAAACCCAGTGTGGGGCTGTGTTGGTGTAATTGAAAACGTGACCAACATACCTTGCTGGGCTAATTCAATTGCATCGTTTAATTTAAGTGTGAGCTCAGTAAAGTTGGATATATGATGATCGGCAGGCATCACCAGTATTGGCCCAGTTATGCCTTGCTGTAAAGCGTAGTGTGCTGCCAGCGCAATAGCCGGCGCGGTATTTTTACCCTGCGGCTCTAACAAAAGTGCATGAGGAGCGGCCTGTGCACTTTGCTCAGTAGCAATAAAACGGTGCTGTTCGTTACAAACAAGTATTGGCTTTGCAAACCCCTTGCCCGATACACGCGCTAACGTACTTTGTAATAGTGAGTGTTTGTTATCAAGCAGAGGTAAAAATTGCTTAGGCATAGCTTGGCGAGAAAGCGGCCATAACCGTGTGCCAATGCCGCCCGCTAAAATTACCGGTGTTATAAGGGTTGTATTCATAAAGCCGCCAATAAACATATCAGCGGCTATTTTAGCACTTTATTGGCTAGGCGCTAATGCTTAGCGATTTATACCAAGGTAAACGCGTCGGCATCTAAATAAGCAGGAAACGAGGCTTTAAAATCATCAAGCGGTGCTTTTTCAAGTGTTACAGTAAGTAACTCTTGTGTATTGTCTTTTGCTTTGGCGAGTGTATCGCCTTTAAAGTCGTATACAGCCGTGCCGCCATTGTGCGCAACACCATTGCCATCGTCGCCAACACGGTTAACGGCTACTACATAACATAGGTTTTCCATAGCGCGCGCCATTAATAGCGTATCCCAAATATGGCGACGAACCGCAGGCCAGTTAGCAACGTTTATCATTACATCGTAATCATTATTGTTGCGCTGAAAAACCGGAAAGCGCAAGTCGTAACATACTTGCGGCAGTAACTTAAAACCGTTAATTTCAAACGTTTTACGTGCTTGCCCTGCGACAACGTAATCGCCCTCACTACCTAAGCGAAATAAATGACGTTTATCGTAATAATTTACCTCGCCACTTGGGGTCACCCAATAAAAGCGATTCGCTTTTTTATCGCCTTGAGCAACCAAAACCGAACCTGCAATAACGGCTTTATGTTTATGTGCTTGGGTTTTTAGCCAGCTCAACACTTTGCCATTTTCGGGTTCTGCGCAATCAAGATTAATAGCAAAGCCTGTGGCGAAGGTTTCGGGTAGTAAAATTAAATCAGGTTGAGCGCTCATCGCTGCTAATTTTTTATCAAACATGGCTAGATTGGCGTCTTTATCAAGCCAATGCAGCGCACTTTGAACGAGTGTAAGCGTTAAAGTTGACATAATATTTGCGCGGCCTCTATTAAGGTTTCATCGTTTTTAGCAAAACACAGTCGAATCACTTTATCATTTGAAGGTTGCTTATAAAACACACTTAAAGGAATAGCAGCAACCCCAGCTTGCTCTACTAACCAGTGGCAAAAATCCACATCATTAAGATCAGACACCTCACTGTAATCGAGCAATAAAAAGTACGTACCTTGGCTTGGTAAAATATTAAAACGGCTCTCACTTAAGTGCTGTGCCAGTAAGTCGCGCTTTTGCTGATAAAAATTACTCAGCTCATCGACATGCTCGCCTTGTTGTTCAAGCATGTCGGCCAATGCGTGTTGTGCAGGTGTAAAGCTTGAAAAGGTAACGTACTGGTGTATTTTTCTAAATTCAGTAGCAAGTGGTGCAGGCGCAACACAGTACCCCATTTTCCAGCCGGTACTGTGAAACGTTTTGCCAAAGCTTGATATAACAAAGCTTTTTTCACGTAGCTGCTCATCACAAAGCATGCTTAAGTGCTTATCGCCATCAAAGGTAATATGCTCGTAAACTTCATCACTTATTACATATAAATCGTGATCGTTGACTAACAATTTAAGCGCGTTTATATCATGGCTTTTAAGTATTTTTCCGCTTGGGTTGTGTGGCGTATTAATAATTATAGCGCGCGTGTTTTTGCTCACTGCGCTGCGAACAGTTTGCCAATCAATAGCGTAATCGGGGGCATGCAATGCAATATGAACTGTTTTACCGCCAGCAAGCTCAATGGCAGGCTGGTAAGAATCATAAGCGGGGTCAAACACAATGACTTCATCATCGGGGCGTACTATAGTTTGAATAGCCACAAATAATGCTTCGGTGGCGCCCGACGTTACCGTAACTTGCTCAGCTGCATCAATATTAGCCGCGTATTTACGCGAAACTAAATTTGCTATTTGTTGCTGTAAACGGGGCACACCACTGGATGGCGAGTATTGATTAACCCCTTGCTGAACATAAAAATTTAGCTGGTTTTTCAGTAGTTCTGGCGCATCAAACTCAGGAAAACCCTGCGATAAATTTATTGCCGAATGCTGACTTGCCAAGCCACTCATTTGGCTAAATATACTAACACTTAAATTTGGTAATTTACTTTCAAACACGACAGGCCCTTAATGATGGTTTTGCGCTTAAAGCGATGCTATCATTGCTTAAAACAGAAGTATAGCCGTCTAAAATTAAATAGCTTTATATCAATTTGCTCAATTAACTTAGCTATTTTGAGGTAGCAAAAACGCAGCTCGCGTTTGGTTTAGCGCCTCAAATGCATTAAGTATTATTACGCATTGGTATTACACTCATTGGTGAGGAATGTATGCACAACAATACCGCTATTTCGCAACTTATTGAAGCCGGAAAATGGATCAGTCAAAAAGGCTGGGTTCCCGCCACCGGCGGAAATTTTTCGGCGCGCACCGCAACAGGGTATGTGGTTACCGCTAGCGGCTTTGATAAAGGTCAGCTCGGTACACACACGTTCATTGAGCTTGATCATCAAGGTAATCGCACCAAAGGTGCTGGCAACCCATCGGCCGAAACGCAACTGCACCTAGGCATGTATAAGCTTATTCCGCACGCAAACGTAGTGCTGCATACTCACTCAGTAGCAGCCACCGTACTATCGCGTGTAATTAAAAGCCATGCATTAAATTTAAGCGGTTACGAAATGCAAAAGTCACTCAGTGGGGTAACCTCGCATTTAGATACCCTGAGCATCCCTATTTTTGAAAACGACCAAGACATAGACCGCTTAAGCTTGCTGCTTAGTGATCACCACTTACATACACCCATTGAACATGCAGTGTTAATTCGTGGGCATGGCGTTTATGTAGTAGGGCGTAATTACAAGCAAGCACTTCGCCATTTAGAAGGGTTAGAGTTTTTATTTAGTTGCGAGCTGGAACGGTTAAAAATAGAAGGTATTGGGGCACAGCTATAATGATAAAAGCAATTTTAACTGATATTGAAGGCACCATAACACGTATCTCATTTGTAAAAGAGGTGTTGTTTCCGTATGCAGCTAAACAACTAGCAACGTTTATGCGCTTAAACGAAAATAAACCCCATGTCGCTGAGCAAATAGCGGCTGTTAAAGCCATTATTAATGAGCCAGATGCCGATATAGAAAATGTCATTAGCGTGTTACTAAAGTGGATTGAAGAAGATAAAAAAATTACCCCTTTAAAGCAAATACAAGGGCTAATTTGGCAAACGGGCTACGAGCACGGTGATTTTAAAGGCCACCTATACGCAGATGCGTTTGAGTTTTTACAAGCTCAGCACGCTCAAGGTACCGCACTCTATGTGTATTCATCAGGCTCGATAAGGGCGCAGCAGTTACTCTTTAAATACAGTGACTATGGCGATATTCGCCCCCTGTTTAATGATTTTTTTGATACCAAAGTCGGCGCAAAGCAAGAGCAAGCAGCCTATAACACTATAGTTAACCAGCTCCCTTTTAGTGCTAACGAAATCTTGTTTTTAAGTGATGTGGCAGGTGAGCTTGATGCAGCCAAAGCCGCAGGGCTTAAAACCTTGCACTTAATACGTGATGGCCAAGCACATAGCGCGCACCCATACGTACATGACTTTAGCACAGTTAAATTGGAGCAATTTGCATGAGCCAATTAACAATTTATGCTAACAACAATCCAAGTAATGCGCTGGTAAATACCCGCGATTTAAGCGAAATTACTCAGCAATTAGCAAAGGTAAATGTACGTTTTGAACAATGGCAAGCAACTGCACCCATTAATGAGCACACCACAAATGAGCAAATTATTGCAGCGTATAAAAATGATATAGCGCGCTTAAAAGCGCAAAATGGCTACCAAACGGTAGATGTTATTTCGCTTGCAAAAGGTAATCCTGCAGCGGCACAAATGCGAGAAAAGTTTTTATTTGAGCACACTCATAGTGAAGACGAAGTTCGCTTTTTTGTAAAAGGCCAAGGGTTATTTTGCCTACATATTGATGCCAAAATTTACCAAGTATTATGTCAGCAAGGTGACTTAATTTCGGTCCCAACTCTTACACCACATTGGTTTGATATGGGGAGCGACCCAGAGTTTACCGCCATTCGATTATTTAATAATACCGAGGGCTGGGTTGCAAAAAGCACCGAATCTGAAATTGCGAAGCAGTTTCCGTTGCTCGCATAGCAAACGTAATACGCTCCACAAAGGGATAAGTGGAGCGATATTTAAAACTACTTAAGCGCTGTTAACGCGCCACTCTCTACATCACTTTTATTGTAAACACCGGTATCTAACACCCAAGCTGTTATAAGTTTTGCAGGTGTTACATCAAATGCGGGATTATACACATTGGCATTAGTGGGTGCCCACAGCGCCTCACCAAAACTGCCACTTACGCCGCGTACCTCTGCGCTATTTCGCTGCTCTATTGCTATATCGCTACCGCAAGCTGTTTGTGTATCAAGCGTAGTTAAAGGCGCGACAACATAAAAAGGAATATCATGAAAATGCGCCAATACAGCTAAATTATAAGTTCCCACTTTATTAGCAAAGTCGCCATTAGCAGCAATACGATCGGCGCCTACCACTATTTTATCTACCTTGCCTGCGGCCATTAAACTTGCTGCCATATTATCGCAAATAAGCGTATACGGTACTTGCCAGCGCTCAAGTTCGAACGCGGTTAAACGCCCGCCTTGCAACAAGGGCCGCGTTTCATCAACCCACACATGTATATTGCCGTGTTGTTGCTGCGCTTTGTAAATAACGCCTAATGCTGTACCAATACCAGCAGTCGCTAATGCGCCGGTATTACAATGGGTTAAAATATTGTCGCCGCTGTTTATAAGCTCAGCTCCGCGCGTTGTCATACGCTCACATAGGGCAATGTCTTCAATAAAAAGGCGCTCTGCGCTGCACACCACTGCTGCTACAAAGTCATCGCTTTTAAGAGCCTTTCTTAATATAGCCATGCAATGCATTAAATTAACAGCGGTTGGCCTTGTGGCTTCAAGCTCATCAATTGCTTTTGCAAGCGCCGCTTGAGTTCCCCCCTGCTGCGCTAAATGAGCAACCAGCAAACTCGCACCTAAGCCTATTAATGGTGCGCCACGAATTTTTAAACTGATGATCAGCTCCTTCATCGTCTCAACACTATGGCATTCGTGCCATACCTGCTGATGAGGAAGTAAATACTGGTCAAGCACACTTAATGTGCCGTTTTCATATTTTAAACTGCTTGCGATAAGGTTTTGCATGGTGAGGCTGCTTAAATAAAATGCGTAAGGGTATTTTACATCAGTTTGAATAACTCTCAAGTTAGACTTGTAGACATCTAAACATTTAAAGGTATAGAATGCCCAAAAAGGTTATTTGAGAACTCACTATGGCTAACTATGTCGCGTTTGATGCGCAGCGCGCAATTGAATATGTAAATTCGCTAATTGACTCTAAGCAGTATGATTTTTTTAATGCTGGCGCCAGCTTAACTGCGTACGAATTTGGTGACGGTAACCTTAATTTAGTATTTAGAATTAGCGATGAGCACCATAACAGCATTATTCTAAAGCAAGCACTGCCTTATGCTCGTTGTGTAGGTGAATCATGGCCGCTCACGCTTGATAGAGCTCGTATTGAGGTGCAAGTGTTACTTAATCATGGCGCTATTTGCCCACAAAACACCGCTAAAGTACTGCACTATAACCAAGCTTACGCACTTACCATTTTAGAAGATTTAGGTCACTTAAAAATATTGCGTACCGCGCAAAATAACGCGGAGCAATTTCCTAGGTTAGCCGAGCACGTAGCTACGTATTTAAGCCATACCGGGTTTTATAATTCAGATTTTTACCTAACCGCCCAGCATAAAAAGGCCCTAGTGCAGCAATTTACTAACCCTGAGCTTTGCCAAATTACAGAAGATTTATTTTTTAGCGATCCGTATACAGATCACGAACGCAATCACTTTGACGAGCAACTTACTACACATGTACACGCTTTGCGTGATAACACGGCACTTAAGTTAGAAGTTGCGAAATTAAAAGCTAATTTTTTATCTAACCCGCAAACATTGCTGCACGGCGATATGCACAGCGGCAGTATTTTTGTAGATACCAATACCACTAAAGTGATTGACCCCGAGTTTGGCTTTTTTGGCCCTGTTGGCTTTGATATAGGCTCTTTTATTGGCAATTTACTATTAAATTACTGCGCACAAGCAGGGCATATTGAAGAGTTTGTAGCACGACGAAACTATCAAACGCATTTACTTAGCTGCATTGTTGAAAGCTATAACTTATTTGAGCAACAATGGTTAGCTTTAATTGCCAACCACAGCACAGATCACACCCTTAATACCGACGGCTACCCACAGTACTTTATGAAAACCGTATTACAAGACGCCATAGGCTATTGTGGAACAGAGCTAATTAGGCGCACCATAGGGCTCGCGCATGTGGTAGATATTGACAGCATTGAAGATGAAAATACGCGCCTTGCAGTACAAAAACAAACGCTGAGCTTAGGTGAGCAACTTATTTTAAATGCCAAAAACTGCGACAGCAAAGATGCCTTTTTTAGTTTATTAATAAGCCAGCTAAATTAAAAAAGGCGCCAAAGCGCCTTTTTTACTACCAATACCGTTATTGGTAGTTTTCGTAAATTTTATCGAGCGGCTCCGACAGCCCACTTTCTTGCACTATACGCACGTGTTTACGCCTTAATTCCCGCGCACTCGTTACACCACATGAGTGGGCAATTAAGCCAGCACCGTAATGAATATATTTATTATAATTGGCAACCCGCTGGGCTTTATCGGCAACATTTAAACCACGCTGTAGCCGCTCGTTATGGGTAGTAACACCGGTTGGGCAGGTGTCTTTATTACATTGCATGGCCTGTATACAGCCTAACGCAAACATATGACCACGCGCAGAAACAACAAAATCAGCACCCAAAGCAAGCGCCCATGCCACCTTAGAGGGCACAATTAACTTACCCGATACAATGACTTTTACCCGCCCTGTTAAGCCATGTTTTTCAAGCATATTAACAACCAGCGGTAAGCTTTCGCGCAGCGGTAAACCTACCGAATCTAATAAGGGTTGTGGCGCTGCGCCCGTACCGCCATCGGCACTATCAATAGTGATAAAATCCGGTGCTGATTCAAGCCCGCGATGGTTTATTTCTGCAAATAGTGTTTCTAGCCAAGTGTAATCACCAATAACGGCTTTAAAGCCGGTAGGTTTGCCTGTGGCGTTTCGCACTGTGGCAATCATATCTAATATGTCGCTTGGCTTTTTGATCTCTGGGTGCCCATTTGGGCTAATTGAATCTTTACCCTCAGGGATGCCCCTTATTTTAGCAATTTCAGCATTAACTTTTTTACCTGGTAACATACCGCCTTTACCTGGTTTGGCACCTTGACTTAATTTAAGCTCAAACATTTTTACGTTTTTATGCGCCGCAATTTCTTTAAGTTTATCAATACTTAGATTTCCAAGCTCGTCGCGCACACCATACTTAGCCGTACCAATTTGAAACACCAAATCGGCTCCGCCCTCTAAGTGATAAGGGCTTAACCCGCCTTCGCCGGTATTCATCCAGCAGCCGGCTAATTTTGCCCCTTTTGATAACGCTCTAACAGCCGGTTTTGAGAGCGCACCAAAGCTCATTCCCGATATATTAAACAAGGAGTTAGTGGTGTACGGCGTTTTACAATAAGGGCCTAACGTTACATTACTTGGGTCCAACGCCTCTTCATCTAAGGTAGGAAAAGCACAGTTCATAAACATCACTGTACCTGTTACCTCTAAGCTTTGCGTGGAGCCAAATGCAGCGGTACGATCGACATCTTTTGCAGCCCGATACACCCAGCTGCGCTCTGCTCGGTTAAACGGCATTTCTTCTCTATCGAGGGCAAAAAAGTACTGCCTAAAAAACTCGCCTTGGCGCTCAAAAAAGTACCTAAAGCGGCCAATAACCGGGTAATTTCGCCTAATTGCATGCTTTGTTTGAGTAATATCACGAAAATAAAAAACAATAATGGTAAGTACAATTAATCCTAATGCAACAATAAAAATACTCGCAAATACATCAATACTAAAAATTATAAAATCGCTCATCCAAGGCCCCTTGATGGCTGTTTTTAAAAATAAAAAAGGTGTTGCGTCAAAATGACACAACACCTTTCGTTGTTCAAGGTTTATACCTTTAGATAATTAGCTTTGTGCGTTTTCAAGCTCAGCTTTTATATACAAACGAACTTGCTCTTCAAGCACTGATAACGGCACAGAACCATGACGCAATACTTGATGATGAAACTCACGAATATCAAAACGTGGCCCAAGCGCTTGCTCGGCCTCTGTGCGTAAACGCTTGATAGTCAGCTCGCCAATTTTGTACGACAAAGCTTGCCCCGGCCACGAAATATAGCGGTCGGTTTCGGTTTTAACATTGTGTAATGAAAGCGCCGTGTTTTCGCTCATAAAGTTCATAGCACGCTCTCGGCTCCAGCCGTACATGTGCATACCGGTATCAACCACTAAACGAGCTGCACGCCACATTTCATAGGTTAAACGGCCAAATCGGCTGTATGGGTCTTGGTAAAAGCCTGCTTCTATACCTAAGTATTCAGAATAAAGCCCCCACCCTTCACCAAAAGCCGAAAGGTAGGCATCACGTCGGTAGCTTGGTAAGTTTTCAAGCTCTGCATTAAGCGATATTTGTAAATGATGCCCTGGTACGGCTTCGTGTAAGGTCAGCGCCTCTAATACATACAACGGGCGCTTATCTAGCGCATATGTATTTACCCAATAATAACCCGCTTGATCGCTTCGGCTCGAGCCAACATAGCGACCTGTTGTATATTTAGGGGCTATATTTGCAGGTACAGGTGCAACGCCATAGGGCATACGTGGCAGTGTATGGAATAACTTAGGCAGCTGCGCGTCCATTTTTTTAGCTATATAAGCAGCTTCTTTTAATAGCTGCTCTGGAGTTGTGGCGTAAAATTGCGGATCGGTACGTAAAAAGTGGATAAAATCGGCAAACGTGCCTTCAAAGCCTACTTCTTTAATTATTTCCTGCATTTCACTGCGGATACGCGCTACTTCAGATAACCCCAGCTGATGTATTTCATCAATGCTCATATTTGTGGTGGTGTAATACTGTGCGCGGTTTTTATAAAATGCCTTGCCATTAGGGGTTTGCGAAATACCAATCGTAGTGCGTGCCCCTGGCTGATATTGCGTAGTAAAAAATGTTAAATACGCTTTGTAAGAGGCAATAACATCGTTTTTTATGATGCGTTTAGCTTTTTGCTGCAACGCTTTAAAGTCGTTTTCACTTAGCCCTGCCGTGTTCGTTTTAAACGGGGAGTAAAAGTCTGACTGCGTTACATCATCTACTATGTATGCGCTTATTGAATCTTCATACCCAGCTAATACCGCTTGTGGTTGAGTAAGTCCCGTTTCGAGCCCCTTTTTCATCCAATGTATGTTTTGCTCAAAAAAGCGCGGTACTTGTTCAAGGCGGGCTAAATACGTTTCTAACTGTTGCGGTTGCTTGTACTGCGAACTATTAATCATATAAGACAAGCTAGAATGGAACCCATACTCTGAAGTTAGCGGCATGTAGTGCGCATTAAATACGTATTCATCAACACTGTTTTGTACTTGCGCACGAATAATACTGAGGTTAATACTGTTTTCACTTGAAAGCTCATCGCTATCAATTGCATCTAAACGACTTAATAATGCTGTTTTTTCCTCATATTGCTGCTTTAAAAATTCAGCCGATAAATTAGGTAATAAATAGCCATCAACCCCTTTAGGCTGTGTGTAGGGATTTACACGTTTGCGGTAATCAACAATACTTTGCGCCACTTGTTCAAATTGTGTGTTTGCGTTGGGGCTTGTTAATGTACATGCGCTTAGCGTGCCAAAAAGTGATAGCACAAGCAGTGTGCGGCAAATTCGCGGGGGTAAGGAATAATTCATTTTAGTTTTACTTAACCATACAATAGATTTCACAAAACTATCGTAGGCTGAGTAAATAGCAAGATAAATGCGATTAATCTCAATAACACACGCTTAATTGGAGCGGGTAAAATAAGCTGAACCCGCCTAAATTAAGCTAATTACGTGCTCTTTGATGATAAAATCAGCTATTAGGCAGCAAAAGTAAAAATTTAAGTTCACTAATACTGGTTTTTACTTTTAAATAGCCTGCTTAACGATTATTGTAGTAAAAAAATAATAAAGCTTGGATGCATTGCCGCCTCATTGAAGAGTTATTTTAATGTGTAATTTAATGCGTACTTAGTTGGTAGTTAAAATGATGTTCCATGATTCCATGGCTGTAGCTCAAGAAAAAATGACGAATGTATGCCTGTTTTTAGAACGTCATACGCTGCCCCCCTCACCGTTAAATTACCACGTTGCCTATACCTATATTAGTAAAGTAAATCCTCAGCTAAATAACGCAATAGACGAGGCCATTACTAATAAAGCCCAAATTGATAGTATTTTGATTGAGCAGCTCTACTTTGAGTTTTTAAACGAAGGGCATACCACGCAAGTGGCAATGATTAATAACGTAAATGGGGTTATTGATTCACTGTCGCGCAATGCGCAATCAACCGAAAAACAAATTGTTAGCTTTGCCGGCCAAGTAAGTGAGTGCATGCACACGCTTGATGAGAATAATATAGAGCAAAGCCGCCAAGCACTCGATACGTTAAACACGCAATCAGCCACGTTACTTGAGCAACACAAGCACTTTAAACACGAGCTACATAAAGCTAAAAAGTTACACGAAAAAACCCAAAAACAGCTGGCGCAATTACGTAAGCAGCACATTATTGACTCACAAACGGGGCTGTATAAACGTCATTATTTAACGCAGCAAACCCAACTATGGAGCAACCAAGACAAATCAATTTGTGCAATTGCTATTCAAATAGATAATTTAGATCATTTTGTAGATAATTACGGCGATATAATTGGCGAAGTTATTTTGAACAAAGTGGCTAAACAAGTAAAAAAATATGTTTTTCAAAGTGGTTTACCTGGGCGCACAGCAAAGGACCAATTTACCGTATTACTGCCAGATATAGACCCCGAAACCGCCAATGTTATTGCTGAAAAAGTGCGTAATGGCGTAGAAAAACTTCGTTTTGTTAGCTCAAAAAGCGGCACTAAGCTGCCTGGCATTAACTTATCTTTAGGCATAGCGCAGCAACTCAAAAATGATGACTTTAACCAGTTAGCTAAAAAAGCCTCGCAAGCGGCATTTAAAGCACGCTCACTGGGGCAAAGTAGCTTTACAGCTGGCCACTAGGTTTTACGCTAAATTACCTGATAAATCATATTCAAATTGCACCTGCAGTATACAATCAAGTACACTAGTCTTTATTGCCACGATAGAGACTAACCATGAACGAAACAGAGCAAAAGACCACGCATTTTGGCTATAAAACCGTAGCCGAAAACGATAAAGCCTCAATGGTTGCAGACGTATTTCACTCGGTTGCAGCAAAGTACGATGTAATGAACGATTTAATGTCTTTTGGTGTACATCGATTATGGAAACGTCAAACTATAGCCAGCTCAGGTGTGCGCAAAGGCCACCACGTCCTTGATTTAGCAGGCGGCACTGGCGACCTAACAGCAAAATTTAGCCAGCTAGTCGGTGACACCGGCCAAGTAGTTTTAGGTGACATTAACTCATCAATGTTAAAAGTCGGCCGTGAAAAGCTGCACAACTTGGGTTTAGTCGGCAATATCGACTACGTGCAAATGAATGCCGAAATGCTGCCATTTCCAGATAACAGCTTTGATGTGATCACGATTGCCTTTGGCCTACGTAATGTAACCGATAAAGACAAAGCCCTGCGCTCTATGTACCGTATATTAAAGCCAGGTGGACGTTTATTAGTATTAGAGTTTTCCAAACCTGAGCATGAAATTTTAAGTAAAGCGTACGATTTTTACTCGTTCAATCTATTACCAACTATGGGTAAAGTAGTGGCGAATGATAGCGAGTCATACCAATACTTAGCTGAGTCGATTCGTATGCACCCAGACCAAGAAACCTTAAAAGCAATGATGGAAGAAGCAGGCTTTGAACAAACAACGTATCAAAACCTAACCGGTGGTATTGTTGCACTGCACCGTGGTTTTAAATATTAAGGCAGGCAGTTATGGCGTTTGAGCAAAAAAGCGAGCAAGTGGTCGCAGCAAAACCCGATTCGCAATTTTTTATGTTACCTAATTTTGTACTTTCGCTTATAGAGCGAGTGCTTAATAAGGTACTGCAACTCGACGCCACCTTAATAGATAAGCTCAGTGCCGTTAAGCACAAACCATTAAAGGTCGAAATCCGCAATTGGCAGCAGCAAATAGTATTAACCTTTGATGGTAAACTATTACACCTTTACAGTGCCAGCGATGAAAATAGCGCAGAGTGTATGATCAGCGCAGATATAGATACTCTTATGGCGCTTAAAGAGCCAGCCATGCTTACACAACTCATTCGTCAAGATAAGCTAGACCTGCAAGGCGACCTAAACGTCGCTCAGGCGTACAGCGCCGCATTTTCTGGGCTAGATATAGATTGGCCTGAGCAACTATCACACTATATTGGCGATGCGCCCGCACAACAACTTTACATACAGCTAAACGCTTTACGCAGTAAAGAGCGTAAAGCACGTCAGCAAATTAGCACCACATTAACCAGCCTATGCCAAGATGAGCTCGCTGTAACTATTCACCCTTTAGAGCTTGAGCAATTTAAACAACAAAACCGAGTGTTAAAAGGGCAAGTGGCCGCTATTGAACAACGCATAAATGCATTAATCAACTCTTCTAACACCAACAGCCGCTAAGGATTTTTTGTGTCGACTGCTCGATTGTATTACATCACTAAAACATTACTTAGCTACGGACTAGATGAGTTAATACCAAAACAAAAAATACCTTGGTACGCTAAAATTGCGCGTGGTAGCTTGTTTTGGTTACGTAACCAGCACAAAAATAAGCCCGCGGGCTTGCGACTGCGCTTAGCTTTGCAAGAGCTTGGCCCTGTGTGGATTAAGTTTGGCCAAATGCTTTCTACCCGCCGAGACTTACTTCCTCACGACATTGCGCTAGAGCTTGCTTTTTTGCAAGACCAAGTCGAACCCTTTGAAGGCGAACTTGCCCAAAAAATAATTGAAAAAGCGCTCGAAATTAGCGATATAAACCAGTTGTTTAGTGAGTTTTCGCAAACCCCATTGGCCTCAGCGTCTATTGCACAAGTGCATACTGCTAAGCTAGTTGATGCCCATAACAATACCCAAGATGTTGTTATAAAAGTGATTAGGCCAAACATAAAAACACAAATTAATGCCGACTTAGCACTTATGGAAAAACTCGCTAAAGTGCTTGCCAATGTACACAGCGAAGCAAAAAGGTTACGCCCTGTCGAAGTGGTCAAAGAGTATAAAAAAACCTTGCTAGATGAGCTCGATTTAATGCGCGAAGGCGCAAATGGCATACAACTTAAGCGTAACTTTGAAGGCTCTGATTCGTTATATATCCCGGCTGTTTATAGCGATTATAGCCGCAGTAACGTTTTGGTTATGGAGCGTATTTACGGAATTCCGGTCTCAGATACAGAGTCGTTAATTGCGCAAAATACCAATATGAAATTACTCGCTGAGCGCGGTGTAGAAGTGTTTTTTACCCAAGTATTTAGAGACAGTTTTTTTCATGCTGATATGCACCCTGGCAATATATTTGTCTCTCGCGAGCACCCTGAAAACCCCATGTATATTGGTATCGACTGTGGCATTGTTGGCACATTAAACAAAGAAGATAAACGCTACCTCGCAGAAAACTTTATCGCCTTTTTTAATCGTGACTACCGCCAAGTTGCTCAGCTACATGTTGACTCGGGCTGGGTTCCGCCTGATACCAGCATAGAAGAGTTTGAATTTGCAATTCGTACCGTGTGCGAACCTATATTTAATAAGCCGCTAGCTGAGATATCGTTTGGTCATGTACTCGTTAATTTATTTAACACCGCACGCCGCTTTAACATGCAAGTACAGCCGCAGTTAGTATTATTACAAAAAACGTTATTATACGTTGAGGGCTTAGGGCGTCAGCTTTATCCTCAGCTTGATTTGTGGAAAACCGCTAAGCCATTTTTAGAAGATTGGGTAAAACAACAAGTTGGACCGTTATCAGTAATGAAACAAATGTATGCTAACTTGCCATTTTGGGCTGAAAAAATGCCAGAACTACCTGATTTAATTTATCAAAATTTAAAACGTAGTCCGCAAATGCAGCATTCTCAGCCAAGTAAAGTGTCACACAAAGCGCTAGTACTTAGCCTATTTGGCAGTGCTACACTGATTGTATCGGCACTGTGTTATCTGCAGCACGACCTCATAGCGGCAGGCGTAACATTAGCAGCGTCTGCAATTAGCTTTATTGTGGCGTGGCGTAACACATAAACTAAGTGCTATTTATGCCACAGGGCGTATAATTAGTACTTAAAATAAACATTTAAGCATTTATCAGTTGGAGATAACCATGGGTTTAGGTGGCATTAGTATTTGGCAATTATTGATTGTTTTAGCGATTATCGTACTTCTTTTTGGTACTAAAAAACTACGCGGCATGGGTGGTGATTTAGGCGGTGCAGTAAAAGGGTTTAAAAAAGCCATGTCTGATGATCAAACTAAAGAGACTGAAAGCGAAAAAGCTGAGCAAATCCAAGAGTCTCAAAAAGCAGCGCCAACACAGACACAAAGCACTGAAAAAACCAAAGACGATACTAAGGTTTAAGCAATATGGGAATGTGGGAGCTCGTTGTTGTTTTTATTGTTGGCCTAGTGGTACTTGGCCCTGAGCGGTTACCGGTTGCCATTCGCACCGTAATGCGCTGGGTAAAAACCGTTAAGTCGATGGCCAACTCAGTTAAAGCAGAAGTGAGTGAAGAGCTACGCATACACGAGCTTCACGAAAACCTAAAAAAAGCAGAGCAACAAGAGCTTAAAGATTTAAGCCCTGAGCTACAACAATCGGTTGATGAACTGCAAAAAGCAGCGCAGTCGGTTACTCATAGCTATAAAAACACTTCAAGCATGTCATCTAACGAACAACTCGATGAAAAAAAGTGAAATTAATTCCCCTATTTGTGGTCAACTTATTACGTGGTATAAAAAATAATGTCTGAACAAGCTAAATCAGGGTTCGTCGCTCACTTAATTGAGCTGCGCGATCGGCTTATTAAATCACTTTTTAGTATTTTAGTGATATTTATTGGCCTAGTGTATTTTGCCAATGATATATATGAGTTTGTAGCCGCCCCTTTAGTCGCACATTTACCAAGCACTGCCACTATGATAGCTACCGATGTTACGGCACCGTTTTTTGCACCGTTTAAACTAACGCTATTTGTTGCTTTGTTTGGCGCTATTCCGTGGATATTGCATCAAATTTGGGGATTTATAGCACCTGGCTTATACCAACACGAAAAACGCATGCTAATGCCAATTTTGGCCTCGAGTATTTTGCTATTTTATGGCGGTATCGCTTTTTGCTACTTTATAGTGCTCCCTATTATATTAGGCTTTTTTACTAGTGTAGGGCCGCAAGTGATGACCCTAGCACCGGATATTAGTAGCTATTTAGGATTTGTACTTAAGCTATTTTTTGCATTTGGTGTGGCGTTTGAAATACCCGTAGCCATAATGTTGCTATGTTGGAGTGGCGCTACAACCACGCAGAGTTTAAAGCAAAAACGCCCTTATATTGTGGTTGGTGTATTTGTTGTGGCGATGTTTTTAACACCGCCCGATGTGTTATCACAAACACTATTAGCACTTCCTATGCTGCTTTTATTTGAGCTAGGGTTAATTTTAGCGAAATTTTATAGCGCTAAAGAACAACAGGAATCTGAGGAATAAAATGAAAAAACAACTACTCTCACTACTGGTTTTACTAAGCGCACCGACGTTTGCAGCGCAAGAAATTAACGTGCAAGCTTTGCAAGCATGTAGCTTTATTGAAAACGACTTTAACCGTTTACTATGTTATGACAACACAGTGGCAGGTAAACCGCTTACTAAACCTAGTGAGAAAAAAACCCTTACCCCACCAAAAGCCGTAACCAATGTATCGCCAAACGTAAGTGCACCTGTTGCAGCTGTTTCTAAAGCAGCGCCTGCTGCTAAAGCAGATGATTTTGGCCTTGAGCATAAAGAGATCACTAAAGATAAAGACGAAAATATCACAGCATCAGTATCATCAGTTAGAAAAGCTCCTTATGGCGAGCTCATTATTACCCTTGATAACGATCAGCAATGGCGTCAAATTGGCTCTGACAGTCTTAAATTAAAAGAGTCAGACACAGTGGTTATTAGCCGCGGTGTATTTAATTCTTTTTTACTTCGTAAAGATGGTCAAAACCGCTCAATCCGTGTGAAGCGCACTCAGTAATGACCTACACGTTAGTTGATGCCGGCGTTAATTTAACCAATCACCAGTTTGAAGGTGAGCATCAGGCCATTATTGCCCGCGCAAATGCCGCGGGCGTGCAAGCTATGTTACTGATCGGCTGCGATGTGCCTAGTAGCGAACAATCGCTTGCATTAGCAAAACAATATAATCAGTTTTCTACTGCTGGCGTGCATCCACATGACGCTAAAGACGCCACCGATGAACTTGAAACCACTTTAACGCAGCTTGCTAGTAACGATTGCGTTGTGGCCATTGGTGAGTGTGGGCTTGATTATAATCGCGATTTTTCTCCTCGCGATATTCAGCGCAGCGTATTAAAACGCCAGTTAGCGTTAGCTGAAAAACTAAACCTACCTGTTTATTTACACGAACGTGACGCAAGCGAAGATATGCTAAATATTTTGGCTAACTATAACGTACGTGGTGTGCTGCATTGCTTTACAGGCAATGCCCAAGCACTTAAAGACTATTTAGAATTAGGCCTTTATATTGGCATTACTGGGTGGGTGTGTGACGAGCGCCGCGGTAAAGCATTACAACAATTGGTGCCAAGTATCCCACTTGAGCGGTTATTAATAGAAACCGATGCGCCTTTTTTAATTCCACGCACAATAACCCCTAAACCAAAATCACGTAAAAATGAGCCCGCCTATCTTAGTTATGTGTGTGAAACACTCGCTAAGCTTTATAACGTTGAACCAAGTACTATTGCCGCCCATAGTACGGCTAACTTTTATAGCTTATTTGATATAGCAGGTCGCTAATGACAAGCCCAAAGGCGCTATTTAGCCTATTTATGCTCCTTTGTTCATTTTGCAGTGTTGCAAACCCCGTAATTTCTGAAAATTTTAAATCAATAAAAATAGACACCCTGAGCTATTCGTTTACGCCCACCACAGCAAACAATGCCTACCATGAGGTTAACGACTGGCAAACAGTAAGTGATAAGCCATTAAATTTAGGGTTTGAACAACGCCCTGTATGGGTCAAGTTTACAGTTAAAAATACCTTAAATAACAATATAAGCCCTATTTTATCGCTCGATAACCCGCTGTTAAATGAAGCGCAAATTTTTCATTTTTATAATTCAGCACTGCTCTCACACATGCAAACTGGCGATAACTTTAAGCTCTCATCACGGCTAATAAAAAGTGAATCTTTATTAGCAACCTTGAGGCTGCCGGCAAATAGTATTAGCACCGTAATAATGAAGGTTAACAACAGTGCTGGGCTGCGCATCCCGCTGACTTTATGGCAACCAGATGCCTACCTAGCGCATAAAGGTAAACTTAATTTAATTTATGGCTTACTCATTGGTTTTTTATTTTCACTGGCCATAAGTTGCTTGGTTTTGTATGGGTTTTCGCGCAAGTTGTATTTTGCTTATGCAGGTATTATTACGCTGACCTTAGGTGTGCTACTGGCTTATTTATGCGGTTTTGGCGCTCGTTATTTTCATCCAAATTCGCCTTCATTACAGCAAGTAATGATACCAGTTTTACTAATGCTCACTACGCTTGCTTTTGTGCCGCTACAAAAACAACTGTGCCAACCTAAAGCCTCTAAACTACTAAAATGGCAAACCATTGTTGCTAATATTTACGCAATTAGCCTGCTGTTTATGTGGGCTTTACCTAGCACAGTGTTTACCCCATTTAGCTTACTGGCGAGCCCGATTGTTATTATTTATTGCTTGGTAAGCGCCTACATCTGCCAGCAAAATGCGCCTTCAAAACCAATTCAAGCACTGCTAATTGCACTCATGCTATTTTTACTTGTTATGGTGTACCTTATTATTGCTGTATTTGGCTTATATCCTTTAGGTAGAAGTAGCTTAGCTTTTGTTTTTATATGTTTTTTTGGTAGTACATTTTGCCTATGTTATGGCGTTATGAAGCGCTTTATTTTAGAGCGTGATGAACAAGTTATTGCTCAACAAACCTTGATTGCTGAAAATGCAGCCCAAGATACACTATTAAATGAGCGACTCGCGCTGCAAGCCCAAACACAAAAAGAATTAGAGTCGTTAGTTGATGAGCGCACCTTTGAGTTACAAGTCACTTTGCGCGAACTAGAGGATAAAAACCGCGAGCTTGAGCTACTTAATATGGAAGACGCGCTGAGCGGCGTTAAAAATCGTCGCTTTTTTGATAAAAAATTAGTGATGGAACTGCGTCGCTCTCGGCGTGAACAAACGCCTTTGAGTATGATTATGCTCGATATAGACCGGTTTAAACGCGTAAATGATAACTACGGGCACTTAACCGGCGACCAGGTAATACGCGCTGTAGCCGACATTATAAAACAGCACTTAAAACGCCCGTTGGATGAAGTGGCTCGCTACGGCGGCGAAGAGTTTGTTGTTTTACTACCTAACACCCCAAAAGAGGGGGCTGTTGATATTGCTGAAAGAATTCGCCAAGCCGTAGAGAGTAATACCGTAAATGTAGCCGGAACATCCGTAAAAGTAACCATTAGTGCTGGCGTAAACAGCGCTGTAGTAAACGATATTAGTAACCCTGAGCTATTTACAGACGACGCAGATAAAGCGCTCTATTTCGCTAAACAACATGGCCGAAATCAAGTAATTAGTTTTCCAATTCCACAGTAGGAGCTTAGTAACATGGCCCAATCAGGACTCGACCTTTTCCCATATACCCGCATGCGTAGAATGCGCCGCAGTGATTTTTCTCGCCGTTTAATGGCCGAAAACCAACTATCGGTAAACGATTTAATTTTTCCGGTATTTGTACTTGAAGGTAAAAACCGCCGCGAAGCAATTGAATCAATGCCAGGAATTGAGCGTTTATCAATTGATTTATTGCTTGAAGAAGCTAAAGAGCTTGTAGATTTAGGTGTACCTGCCGTCGCTATTTTTCCGGTAACCCCTGCTGACAAAAAGTCTTTGATGGCCGAAGAAGCCTACAGTGAAGATGGCTTAGCACAACGCACAGTTCGTGCTTTAAAAGAAGCTTTTCCTGAGCTTGGGGTTATTACCGATGTAGCCCTTGACCCATTCACTACTCATGGCCAAGACGGCATTATTGATGATGAAGGTTATGTAATTAATGACATAACCACTGAAATTCTTGTTAAGCAGGCGCTTTCTCACGCCGAGGCAGGCGCAGATGTGGTTGCACCCTCTGACATGATGGATGGCCGTATTGGTGCTATTCGCGAAGCACTTGAAGCAGATGGACATATTCACACACGCATAATGGCTTATTCAGCTAAATATGCCTCTAGCTATTACGGGCCGTTTAGAGACGCTGTTGGCTCTGCAGGTAACTTGAAAGGGGCCGACAAAAAAACGTATCAAATGGATCCTGCCAACTCTGATGAGGCAATTCGTGAAGTGGCACTTGATTTACAAGAAGGCGCCGACATGGTGATGGTGAAACCGGGTATGCCGTACCTTGATATTGTTCGTCGTGTTAAAGATGAATTTGGTGTACCTACTTTCGCATATCAGGTCAGTGGCGAATATGCAATGCACAAAGCGGCAATCGATAACGGCTGGTTGAGTGAAGAGGCCACAATTATGGAATCTTTACTGGCATTTAAACGCGCCGGAGCGGATGGTATTTTAACGTATTTTGCCAAGCAGGCCGCGCAATGGCTGCAAAATAAGTAAACATGTTATCAAAGGCGGTACGCCGCCTTAATTTTTTTACAATCATTAACATTTTTGTATTCTTTTTGTCATTTAGATTGCCTAAACTGGTGTCCCATTTTGGGATTTAAATACACGGGAATAATAAAAAATGTTAAAAACGAAAATAACGCCACTGGCGCTTGTATTAGCAAGCCTCAGTGCACCAGCCTCCGCCGATCTAATCATTTCTGAATACATCGAAGGCAGCAGCAACAATAAAGCGATTGAGCTTTATAACAATGCTGATACCGAGCTTTCTCTTGAAGGTTATACTTTAGGACTTTATTCAAATGGTAGTAGTTCGGTAGGTAACTCAATTGATTTATCAGGCACATTGGCTGCCAATACCACCTATATCATTTCAAACTCCGGTGCAGACGCTGCCATTCTTGATATTGCAGACATAACCAGCACAGTAACTTACTACAACGGTGACGATGCCCTTGTTTTAACTAAAGATGGTGTGGTAGTTGATAGCTTTGGCCAAGTGGGTGTTGATCCTGGCTCTTTTTGGTCTGATGATACCGTACAAACTCAAAATAAAACCTTACGAAGAAAAAATAGCATCACAACGGGTCGAACTGACTCAACTGCAACTTTTAATCCTAGCGATGAATGGGAACAGTTTGATGAGGATACCTTTGACGGCTTAGGCTCGCATGCTGGCGATGGTGGTACGGCTCCTGCGCCAGACCCTGAGCCAGAACCATTAGAACCGCTTGTATGTGGCGCAGATAAAACGCTAATTAGCGCTGTGCAAGGTTCTGGTGAAGCAAGCCCGTTAGTAGATACCCTTGTTGAAATTGAAGGTATTGTCACTGCCGATTTTCAAGGTGAAGATGGCTTAGATGGTTTCTTTGTGACCTCGCTTGCTGCAGATGTAGATAACGATCCAATGACCTCTGAAGGTTTGTTTGTTTACTTTACTGATACCGATGTAAATGTAGGTGACCACGTGCGCGTACAAGGTACGGTTGATGAATACTATGATTCAACACAACTAGCAGATGTAACACAAATTGCAGTATGTGGTACTGACGAAGTGGCCTCTGCAACCTCAATAAGCTTACCTTTAGAGAGCCAAGCTGACCTAGAAGCTTATGAAGGTATGCTAGTAAGCCTAGACCAAACACTTGTAGTTACTAACAACTTCGGCTTAGGTCGCTATGGCGAAGTAGAACTAGCCACTGAGCGTTTATACCAAGGTACTCAAGTTGCATTGCCAGGTGATGCTGCAAATGCTGTTGAAGCGGCTAACTTGACTAAAAAAATCTTATTAGATGATGGCTCTACAGCTCAAAACTCAGATCCAACGGCTTACCCAGCGCCAGGCCTATCGGCAGAAAATACTCTACGTACCGGCGATACTGTAAATGCGGTAACAGGGGTAGTTACATACAGCTTTAGCACGTATCGCATTCACCCAACAGTTACACCACAATTTATAGCGACTAATGCGCGTGAAGATGCGCCTGAGCAAAGTGAAGAAGCCGATTTACGAATCGCCAGCTTTAACGTACTTAACTACTTTAACGGTGATGGCCAAGGCGGTGGTTTCCCTACTAGCCGTGGTGCAGACTCAGAAGAAGAGTTTGTACGTCAAGAAGCAAAACTTGTAAGTGCTATTAGTGCAATGCAAGCTGATGTTGTTGGCTTAATGGAAATTGAAAATGATGGCTTTGGTGAGTTCAGTGCTATAGCAAGTTTAGTAAATGCATTAAACGATGCTGACAGCGCTAACAACTACGCGTTTGTAGATTTTAACGTAGCCCAAATTGGTACCGACGAAATCACCACAGCCCTTATTTACCGCGCAGATAAAGTAGAAGAAGTAGGCACAGCCGCTATTACTACTGATTACCCGTTTGATTACAGCAACCGTGCACCTATTGCGCAAAGCTTTAAGTCACTTTCAACAGATGAAGTATTTACTGTTTCTGTAGCCCACCTTAAATCTAAAGGGAGCTGTGGTGATGATAACAACGACGACCTAGGTGATGGCCAAGGCTGTTGGAATGAAATTCGTACCGAAGCTGCTGATGCGTTTACTGATTGGTTAGACAACAAACCTACTGGCGTAGATGACGAAGATATCATTCTTGTTGGTGATATGAACGCTTATGCAATGGAAGATCCAATCCGTAAGTTTGATGAAAAAGGCTATAAAAACGTAGTCGCAGAGCTTGATGGCGATACACTAAGCTACTCTTATAGCTTCTCTGGCCGTGCAGGTAGCCTTGACCATGCTTTAGCAACCGAGTCTTTACTAAGCAAAGTTGTTGCAGCAAATGATTGGCATATCAATGCTGATGAGCCTATCGTGCTTGATTACAACCTAGAGTTTAAGAGCGAAGGTCATCAATCTACGCTATACGCAGAAGGGCCATACCGTGCATCTGATCACGACCCTGTGATTGTTGATATAAAATCTGAAGTAGTACTTACCCCTGAAGAGCAAACACCGGTAATTGCACCTGATCAAATATTCACAGTAGATGAAAACAGCGCTGTAGGCACTGTGATTGGCACACTTGATTTTAGCGATCCTAATGCTGATGTATCACCTGTGGTTAAATTTATCGTATCAGGTAACGATTCTGTATCAATTAACGAGCAAGGTCAGTTAATTGTTGCAAGCGAAGTAGATTACGAGTTTGAAAATCGTATTACCCTTACAGTACAAGCAGAGGATAGTGTAGGTAACGTATCTGAAGCACAAACGGTTGTAGTAAGAGTAAACAACCTACGTGGTGATGACGATAACGACTCAGGCTCATTGCTTTGGTTATCTCTTTTATTAGCGCCACTTTCATTAGTGCGCAGATTTAAGAAAAAATAACGAGTGATTTGTTTTAAAGCCGCATTTTTGCGGCTTTTTTTATGCTTATAAAAATGTAATTCAGACAAGCTTCAGTAAACAACCCTTAATATCTTCCATACCGTTTATTAACTATTAATAGAATTAGCCGCGCAACAAATACATTAAATGAGTATTTTTTACACATAAGCCGTAGTTAAAACCCTTTTTAATAAATTTACTTGTTGAAATGTAAACACTTTATTTACGGATTAAAAGTTGCACTATAAGTTCGTCACCCTTGTGTAGTAGTTAAGTAACAAACCCTAAGCGTAAAAATAAGTCGTGTTTTTATAAAGGAATGGAAATGAAACAATTAACCCAAACACCTCCTACTTGGCAGAAAAAAGCAACGCCATTATTGGGTCTACTTTTTATTTTTTCTGGCTGGGGCTATAGCACGCAGGCAATAGCAGCAAGTGTTGATGCAGCAATTCCGCAAGAAAGCCTATTTGAAGTAATAAGCGCCCGCGCTAAAAAACTAGCCGAACAAGAATATGCACCTCCAAAAAATATAGAGCTAGAAGCATTAAATAACATTGATTACCAAGATTACCGCTCAATTCGATTTAAGCAGGACAAATCAGTGTGGAAAGATGAAGGCCTGTATGAGCTACAACTCTTTCACCCTGGTTTTTTATATAAAACACCGGTAACAATTAATACCGTAGAAGGTGATTCAAAACGTAATCGCCTACCTTTTAGTACTGATTTTTATCAATACGATGGCACAGCCGCCCCTTTAAAAGACGAAATAGCAAAAAGCGTAGCCGGCACACAACTAGGCCATGCAGGCTTTCGCTTACATTACCCAATTAACACAAACGAATACAAAGATGAGGTAATGGTGTTTCAAGGGGCCTCTTATTTTAGAGTTGTTGGTCCTAATCAAGTATATGGCTTATCAGCACGCGGATTAGCAATCGATACCGCCGAAACATCGGGTGAAGAGTTCCCTATGTTTAAAGAGTTTTGGCTTGTTAAGCCCCAGGCTGAGCAAACTAACATCACTATCTTTGCATTGCTTGATAGCCCTTCGGTATCTGGTGCTTACAAATTTGATATTGACCCAACAACCAGCATGTTAGTTGATGTTGATATGCAAATTTTTGCCCGTAAAGATATTAAAAAGCTAGGCGTAGCCCCTTTAACAAGTATGTTTTACCACGGTGAAAACAGCACTAAGTTTTTTGATGACTACCGCCCAGAAGTGCATGACTCAGACGGCTTGTTAACACAGTCAGCTGATAACAAATGGGTATGGCGCCCGCTTAACAACCCAACACAGTTAAGCGTTACCTCGTTTTCGTACACCAACCCTAAGGGGTTTGGTTTAGCACAGCGTGACCGTGACTTTAACAATTACCTAGATACTGAAGCGCACTACCACGACCGTCCAAGCCTGTGGATAGAGCCAAAAGGTGAATGGGGTAATGGCCGAGTTGAGCTAGTAGAAATACCAACAGATACAGAAACGAACGACAATATAGTGAGTTACTGGGTGCCTGAAAAGCCAATGAAAGCTGGTGATTCATTAAAGCTAAGCTACAAAATGAGCACCTTTAACGCCCATTTAACTCAACACCAAAAGGCGCGTGTAACACGCACACGTATTGGTAGCGCAGCGCTGCCAGGTGAAGATAATCCACCACCGCAAAGCCATCGCCAGTTTACCGTTGACTTTGCAGGCCCCGATTTAAACAACCTGTCTGAAAAGCTAACACTTGAAGCCGACATTCAGCTAACAACAGGTGAAGTAAGAGATGTAACAGTGCAAAAACTTCCTAAATCTCTTGGTTGGCGAGTAGCGTTTAAAATTGCACCACAGGACGATCAACCCGTAGATATGCGTTTATCGTTAAAACTTCGTGATAAAGAAATTAGTGAGGTATGGAGCTATGTTTGGTACCCAAATGACATCAAGTAATAAAGGAAAGGGCACACCAATGCCATTCAAAACACTGCGCGTATGGTTATTTGCTATTGCAGCACTCACTGTTTCAGGGTACGGCATCTCCATTATGTTTGAAATTTTAAGCTCAAACGGAATGACCTTGCTTGAATATGCGCTATTGGTTTTATTTTCAATAACCTTTGCATGGATTGTTACGGCATTTTGTAGCGGCACGATAGGATTTGTACTGCAATTATTTCGTATTGACCCGCTCACCCTAAGACGCATTAAGCCTATTGTGTTTGACAATACCGCGCTTGCACAGCAAAAAACCGCGGTAGTTATGCCTATTTATAACGAAGACACGCACCGTGTTATTGCCGGCTTTGAAGTGAGCTTACAATCGCTAAAAGAGACAGGGCAACTTGCCAATTTTGACTTTTATTTACTTAGCGACACGCAAGACCCTGAAATAGCACAAAACGAGCTAAGCGCGTGGCATGCTTTATGTGAGCGTTTAGGCGATACTGCAAAACAGGTTTTCTATCGTCGTCGCGAAGATAATAAACACCGTAAAGTAGGTAACTTAACCGACTTTTGCGAGCGCTGGGGCAGCCAATACGATCACATGATTGTACTTGATGCCGACAGCGTAATGACGGGTAAATGTATGCTGGAGCTGACCACAAGCATGATCAACAACCCGCAAGCTGGCTTAATTCAAACTATCCCTATTCCAGTTCGTCAAGACACCTACTTTGGTCGTTTTTTACAATTTGCCTCAGTGCTTTACAGCCCAATGCTGGCAACGGGGTCTGCTTTTTGGCAAACCGACAAAGCTAATTATTGGGGCCACAATGCCATTATTCGTGTTGAAGCATTTATTAACTATTGTGGTTTACCTACGCTTGAAGGCAATGCCCCCTTTGGTGGTGAAATTTTAAGTCATGACTTTGTAGAAGCTTCACTACTGCACAGTGAAGGCTGGGATGTTTTATTACTTAGCGATATTGAAGGTAGCTACGAAGAAGTACCAAGTAACATTTTAGATTATGCCATACGCGACAGACGTTGGGTTCAAGGTAACATTCAGCATCTTGGTTTATTAGGCTCGTCTAAATTAAAGTTAATGAGTAAGTTTCACTTTTTATTAGGTGCAACCGCTTATATTTCATCGCTTATTTGGTTATCTATGCTGGCACTAAGCACCATAGATGCGGTAACGCGTGCATTAAATAGCGATGTGTACTTTAATCGGGTTTATCAGTTATTCCCAACGTGGCAAATAGCTAAAACAGACCTTATTGATTCACTACTTTATTTAACCATTATTATATTATTGGTGCCTAAATTAATGGGTGTAATTGTCACGTTAGTGCACAGAAATAAGCGCTTTGGCGGCTCGTTTAAATTAATATTAGGCTCAATAATAGAGACTGTATTTGCCATTATTGTGGCACCACTTATGATGGTGTTTCATGCTTACTTTGTAGTGTGTGTATTTTTGGGTAAAAAAGTTAAGTGGGATGCACAACCGCGCGAAGGCCGCATGGTACCGTGGAAAGAGGCGTTTAATTACACACTATTTTCTACCTTGGTTGCCATAGTATGGGGCGCTACAGCCTATTACTTTACGCCAGTGTTCTTTTGGTGGTTATCGCCTATATTACTTGGTCTATTATTTGGAGCGCCAATAATACGCTACACCAGTAGCATTAAGTTAGGTGTGCAGCTGCGTAAAATGGGAATATTTATTTGCCCTAGCGAAGTTGATAACGACCCTATGCTAAACAACCTTAAAGTGCATTTAAAAGAGATTTCGGTACCAGAGCCTGGGCAATACCCTAAAACGGTGCCAGCCCTGCCACAAGAGCATTTAGTGGTTATGCCAATACAAAGCTTTAATAAGCCTCGCTTGCCAAAGATGAAAGCGCTAAGAGCTAAAGCAATTAAGAAGTTTAATTAGCGCAATGGGCACGCACTAAATACAAAAAGGAGCATGATTGCTCCTTTTTTTATACCTAAAATAAGCCGTTATACAACTTCCCTTTCATAACTGCGCCTCACTAACCCAAGTATAAATTACTGTATTAGGTGAGCGCTCTTACGCACTCTGTGCGAAGCTAAGCAGCCATTGCTCCTAAGGTCATCACTTCTGCTTTAATTAAAGCATGTATAGCTCACCGCTTTAAGCAACCTTTTATTTAGGCTGTCATTGTTGGTATTACTGTTTTTGAGAGACGCTAACTCAAAGAGTAATTAAATCGTAGGCAATAAAAAACCCGCAACATGTGCGGGTTTTTTTAAAGAGTTACAGAGCTAATTACTTAGCTGCTTTTTTCTCTTTTTCTGCAGCGATTACAGTGTCAGCTACGTTTTGTGGACATGCTGCGTAGTGTGAGAACTCCATAGAGAACTGACCACGACCTGATGTCATTGTACGTAGTGAACCGATGTAACCAAACATTTCTGATAACGGAACGTCTGCTTTAATACGAACGCCAGTTAAACCAGCTTCTTGGTCGCTTAGCATACCACGACGACGGTTAAGGTCACCGATTACGTCACCAACGTGATCTTCTGGCGTGAACACGTCAACTTTCATGATTGGCTCAAGAAGTTGTGCGCCCGCTTTAGGGATCGATTGACGGAAAGCGCCTTTAGCAGCGATTTCGAATGCGATTGCAGATGAATCCACGGCGTGGAAGCCACCGTCGAAAAGTTCTACTTCAACGTCAAGTACTGGGAAGCCAGCTAGAACACCTTCGTTCATCATTGACTTGAAGCCTTTCTCAACTGCAGGCCAGAATTCTTTCGGTACGTTACCACCAACAACTGATGAAGTGAACGTGAAGCCTGAGTTCGCTTCGCCTGGCTTGATGCGGTAATCAATTTTACCGAACTGACCAGAACCACCAGATTGTTTCTTATGCGTGTAGCTATCTTCGATTTCACGAGTGATAGTTTCACGGTAAGCAACCTGTGGTTGACCAACAATAAGGTCTACGCCGTAAGTACGCTTAAGGATATCTACTTTGATATCTAAGTGAAGCTCACCCATACCTTTAAGGATAGTTTCGCCTGAATCTTCATCAGTCTCAACTTGGAAAGACGGATCTTCTGCAACCATTTTACCGATAGCAATACCCATTTTCTCATTACCGCCTTTATCTTTAGGCTGTACAGCAATCGAGATTACTGGAGTTGGGAATACCATTGGCTCTAGAGTTACTTTGTCTTTCGGATCACATAGAGTGTGACCAGTTTGAACGTTTTTCATACCTACGATTGCAATGATGTCACCAGCTTGTGCGCTAGTTAACTCTTTACGTTCGTCAGCTTGCATCTCAACCATACGGCCAACACGCTCTGTTTTACCAGTAAACGAGTTAAGGATAGTGTCACCCTTGTTAAGTTTACCTGAGTAAATACGTACGAATGTTAATGCACCAAAACGGTCATCCATGATCTTAAATGCTAATGCTTTGAAAGACTCATCAGCAGATACGATTGCATGGTCGCCAGTTTCATTACCTTCTTCATCCATAAGAGGTTGAGGGTCAACTTCTGTAGGAGATGGTAAGTAATCAACAACAGCGTCAAGTACTAGTTGAACACCTTTGTTTTTGAATGCAGAACCACAGAATGTAGGGAAGAAAGCAAGGTCACGAGTACCTTTACGGATACAACGCTTGATATCTTCTAAAGAAGGTACTTCACCTTCCATGTACGCTTCCATTAGGTCATCGTCTTGCTCTACAGCAGTTTCGATAAGCATTTCATGGTATTCGTCAACTTTGTCAACCATGTCTGCAGGAACGTCTGTGATTTCGTAGTTTTCAGGAAGACCAGTGTCATCCCAAACGTATGCTTTTTTAGTAAGAACGTCTACAACACCAACGAAATCATCTTCAATACCGATTGGTAAAGTCATAACTAGTGGTACAGCACCAAGTACTTTACGTACTTGCTCAGTTACACGGTAAAAATCAGCACCCATACGGTCTAATTTGTTTACGAAGATAATACGTGCAACTTCTGATTCGTTAGCGTAACGCCAGTTAGTTTCTGATTGTGGCTCAACACCACCAGAACCACAGAATACACCAACGCCGCCGTCTAATACTTTAAGTGAACGGTAAACTTCAACTGTGAAGTCAACGTGTCCAGGAGTATCGATAACGTTAAAACGGTGATCTTTCCAGAAACAGCTTACAGCCGCAGACTGGATAGTAATACCGCGCTCAGCTTCTTGTTCCATGAAGTCAGTTGTAGATTCACCATCATGAACCTCACCTGTTTTATGGATTTGACCAGTAAGCTTTAGGATACGCTCAGTAGTCGTGGTTTTACCCGCATCAACGTGCGCGAAAATACCAATGTTTCTGTACTTCGATAAATCTGCCATTATTTTACTCTTAATAAAGTCGAAAAATTATTCGGCGGGAGTATAGCATTACTTAAAGCGAACATCACCATACAAGTCGCTTAAAATGCAATCAATTCAATAAAATTTTTCTAGATTTACATCAAGCACTGGTTAAATAGCACTGATTATTATGTAACCCATTAAAAAGATTATGCTTTATTCTTGTAATCTGAATGGCACTCAGTTACTTAATTATTTTGTAACAACGCTCTGGCCTCCCTATACTACCGTAGCTTTGATCAGCACTTAACTTTTCAGACTCTAATAAAAACTCTAAATAGCGACGAGCAGTTGAGCGGCTTACCCCCACTAAATCGCCCATTTGCTGAGCAGTAAATGCACTTGAATCATGCTGTACGAATGCATCATGGATTTTTTGCAATGTAAGCTGGTCAACGCCTTTGGGCAGCCTAATAGCACCCTGTTTTTTCTCTTTTGAGCCGAATAACACATCAACCATTGATTGGGTCACTTCGTTTGCATCAGAAAAACACTGTTGACGCGCCTCAAAGCGCGAAAGAGCTTGATCTAATCTATTTAACATTAACGGTTTAACTAAAAAATCACAGGCACCAAGTTGCATTGCTTTTTCAAGTGTTTCAACTTCTTTGGCAGCCGTTAGTAGCATCACTTCGCTCTTAATTTCACGACGCCGTAAATCTGATAATAAATCGAGTCCGTTGCCATCAGGTAAATGTATATCGAGTAAAATAAGATCTGCCTCTATCGCTTGCAATAGAGCTGTTGCAGTACTTAAATTACCTGCGATTCCAACCACTTGGTACTGTCCTTGGCGCAAACTCTGTTTTGCAATTTGACTTCCCGCAGCGCCCCCCGGCAGTAATAAGTACTGGGCAATTAGCTGCGCTACTTCAACTTCGTCTTCAATTATAATTACAGAATAGGTCATTGCTTAATTACTCTTATTATTTTGGAATATAAACACTTAACCGCGCCCCTAATAAATCCGACTCACCAATCTCTAAACTACCACGGCAGGAGTCTAAATTGGTTTTTACTAAGTACAAACCAATACCGTGCTGCGCCCCAGACTTAGAACTAAATTGAGGCGTAAAAATGACTTCATGATCAGAGCCTAAACCAAACCCTGTATCTTCCACGTCAAACAATAAAGTTTGACTGGTTTCGTCAACTGTTACCCTTACTTTAGCAGGGCGAGTATCAGATGCTCTAATAGCAGCTTCAATGGCGTTATCTATTAAATTGCCTAAAATAGAAACCACTCGTTCAAGCATATCCTTACGTTCTATAACACCAAGCAAACTATCTTGGTTAAGCTCAAGAGCAACATTAAGCTCTCGTGCTTTGTGGTATTTTCCCACCAATAAACCAGCTAATACGGGGTCTTGAATCCGCTCAAGTAAGTTGTGAATTTGTGCTTGAGACCCCTGACTTTCCTGCCCTATAAGTTCAATTGCTTGCTCGTTTTTGCCCATTTGAACTAAAGCACCAATTAGGTTTAATTTATTCGAGTAATCATGTGTTTGAACACGAAGTAACTCAGCAAATGCTTGTACTTTTGTTAGCTGCTGACTTAAATATTCCAGTTCATCAGACGGGCGCATACTGAGCAAAATACCATCATCCTGACCTTGAACTTGTAAAGAAAACCGCGACAAAATAATTCGTTTATCTGCAGCAAATAACTCAAACCCAACAATTTTGCGGCTTTGATTGCGCAGTAAAAACTCAGCATGCTCAGGCAATAGGTCTTCTAGAGTAAGGTTTTTATGGATTGTAGATGTAGGCTTATCAAGAATTTCGCAGGCACGTTGATTTAGTTTACGCACGGTTCCATCAGGCTCCAGTGCAATAATGCCGCTACGTACAGTATTTAAAATAGCATCCTGCTCTGAAAATAATCTTGCTATTTCATCTGGTTGCAAACCAAATATAGCATTACGTACTCGTTGACCAATATAAACCGCGGCAATAATACTTAAACCAACAAGCATCAGCCCCCAAATAAGTATTTCAGCACTACGAGATAAAATAAGCGGATCAATTGATTGCACCAAAAAACCAACAGACACTAGGCCTATAATTTCATTGTTAGCATTATATACAGGTACTTTACCGCGAATTGACTCCCCCATGCTGCCATGAGCTACCGATATATAGCGCTCGCCTTGAAGGGCTTCCTGACTATCACCTCCAACCATAGGTTTGCCAAGTTTGTGCTCATCAGGGTGTATAATACGCAGTGCATTAATATCGCCAACTACTATAAAATCAGCGCTTGTTAGCTCCGTAAGGCTCTCTATTTGCAAATTAAATGCTGTTAAATCACCTTTTCCCTCTAACGCATTTATTACATCAGTTCGTGTTGCGACACTACTTGCTACAGAGAGTGCTTTATCACCTATGTGATTATGTAAACTTTGCGCCGTAAGCTGATACACCAACGCCCCAAACAATATTGCTTGTAAAACACATAGCCCAGTTACCCAAATAATTAAACGTGTTTCTAATCTTTTAGGTTTTTTTACCATGCTCTGCAATGGGCTTGGTTTGTTGGTGTTTGTCATTAACGTCCTTATTAAGCTTGTTCTTGCTGTAACCTAGAAGCTGTTTTATCCGCACGGCGCTGCTTCAAATAATCTTTTAATGGGAACAACAACACTAAAATAGAAAGTATAAAAATACTTAATGTGAGTGGCCTATCCCATAAAAAGCTTAAAGAGCCATCCGAAATCATCATTGAGCGACGAAAGTTTCGCTCAATCATATCGCCTAAAATAAAGCCAAGTAACAAAGGAGCCATTGGAAAGGCCAATAGGCGTAATATTAACGCAACCAAGGCAACACCAACCATCATAAATAAGTCGAATGTGTTAAACGACACCAAGTACACGCCAATTAAACTAAAGAACAAAATCATAATGGTTAATACCGACTTTGGCATTGCCAATACTTTTGCAAAATAAGGAATAAGAGGTAGGTTTAAAATCAATAAAACAATGTTGCCAAAGTACATGCTTACAATGACAGACCAAAATACACTTGGGTTTTCTTGCATGAGCATAGGGCCTGGCTGAATACCATACGCTATTAATGCTCCTAGCATTATGGCCGTCGTGCCAGAGCCAGGAATCCCCAATGTTAATAAAGGTACAAATGAGCCTGTGCATGCTGCATTATTTGCAGACTCAGGAGCGGCAAGACCACGTAAAGAGCCTTTCCCAAATTTTTCTTTTAGGCCTTTAGGTGCCAAATTTCGCTCAGTGGCATAGGCCATAAAGCTTGCAATAGTGGCTCCTGCGCCAGGTAAAACACCTACAATAAATCCTAAAAATGACGAACGGCCAACAACCGGCGCCATATCTTTAACTTCGTCTTTTGTTAATTTAGTTGAACCTATTTGCGGCGTATCTGAATCATTAAGACTTTTAGCGTCTTTCTTCTCTGGCTTAACAACATTAATTAATGCCTCAGCAAGTGCAAACGTTGCCATTGCAATTAATAAAAAGCTAATACCATCGAGTAAGTCGGCTTGTCCAAAGGTAAATCGCTCGGTTCCCGAGGATGGATCTATACCTACCGTTGCCAGCATTAAACCAAATACTGTCATCATCATTGCTTTTAAAAATTGGCCTTTATTTGAAAATGCAGCAATAGCTGTTAAACCTAAAAACATTAGCACAACATAATCAGGAGATTGAAAACTCAATGACACCTTTGCTAGTAGAGGTGCGGCAACCATAAGTAGTATGGCGCCTATAGTTCCACCTATAAATGAGGAGTAAGCGGCAATAGCCAAGGCTTTACCAGCATGCCCTTGCTTTGCTAACGGATAGCCATCAAAAGATGAAGCCACCGTACCAGCCACCCCTGGCGCATTTATTAAAATGGATGATGTAGAGCCACCAAAAATAGCGCCATAATAAACCCCAGCCATTAAAATCATCCCTGAATCAGCACCTATGCTGTAAGTAATAGGGATCATCAATGCAATAGCAGTTATTGGCCCAAGCCCAGGTAACATACCAATAAAAGTACCCACCAAACAGCCTGCTATCACGTACATTAAATTATTAAAGTCGAGCACGGTCGACAAACCAAGCATAATTCCATCAAACATAACTTAACTCCATAAATCGCCCGGAACCAAGTAAATACCTAATACTTGAGTCATCAAAAACCAAAACACTACGGCAACAGGAATAGAGGCAAACAATAGAATCTTCTTGCGCCTTTCACCCATTACAAAAAAACCCGCTAATAAAAAGGCGCTGGTCGAGATTAAAAAGCCAACAGGCTCCAACATTGCACTATAAATCACCATTAAAACTAATAAGCCTAAAGTTCGTACGACATGCGACTTTTCTAGAGGCTGGTTTTCTGCCGCTTTTTCGTTTGGCTTAAGCAAAGTAGAACCGATAGAAAGCAAGCACACCACAATGCCAAAAGCTGCGTATACTTTTGGTAATGTAGCAGAAGTAACCGTTTCGTATTCTTCAAATGGTAATAGTGGAATTTGCCACGCCACAATGGCGTAGAGTGTAAATAGCGCCAAGAATAAACTTGGCCCTAGTAGTTCGCGATTCATCATAAAAACCTCGATTAATCCGCTTTACGAATAAAGCCAAGCTCTTGCATTGCCACTTTAAGCTGCGCTTCTTGTTTTTCGAGTGACTGGATAAATTCATCTTTTTCTTGAAAGAGATTTAACCAGCCATTTCGTGCGCGAACAGTTTCCCACTCAGGAGTTGATTGTAATTTACGAAGTTTCTCGGTGTATTGAGCAAGTTTATCGGCAGGTAAATTAGGAGCAGCAAAAAAGCCGCGCCAATTAACAAACTCCATATCGTAACCCATCGACTTTAACGTAGGTATTTTAGGGTAATCCGCTAAAGCTTCTGGCGATGTAACTGCTAACACCCTCGCCTGCCCGCCATTTGCAACTTCTAACGCCTCGCTTAAACCGGTAGAAAGTAAGTTTACTTCACCAGAGAGTAAACCAGCTTTTGCTTTACCACCGCCATCGTAAGGAATGTAACGAATTCTGCGGCCATCAACCCCGCCTGCTTTAGCCGCTTGTGCAGCAACTAAGTGATCCATACTGCCACGGGCAGAACCACCCGCTACTTTAATTGAGCTTGGGTCTTCTTTAAGCGCTTTAATAACATCCTGCCAAGTTTTATAGGGCGAATCGTTACGAACAACAAAGGCACCAAAATCAGCAATCATATTGGCTACGGGTGTTAAATCTCGGTAGCTATAGGGAATTTTCCCCGTTAAGGCTCGCAATACAATAGGCGTTGAATTAACCATTAATATATCGCCTTTTTTAGTACCTGATTCTATTAAGTAGGCAATGGCGCGCCCGCCGCCACCGCCCGACATATTCTGAAAAGACGCATTATTATCAATGCCTGCCTTTACTAAACCTTCACCTACACCGCGCGCAGTTGTATCCCATCCGCCACCTGGGCCTGCTGGTACTAAAAAGTGAATATCGGCCAATGCCATAGGGCTGCTTAGTACTAATGATGCCGCTAATAATGTTGTTTTAACTGACTTAAATAATTTCATTGTGTGTCCCCTTAAAATAAATACTGCATACGTGCACTAAAGCCCATACCAGAGTCTTCATCACCTACAAGCGCAGCGGTACCTGGGCCATCTACATCGCTGTAGATAAGATTGCCCATAAATTTAATGTCACTACTAACGTAATAGCTTGTACCAAGTGTGTAGGTAGTTACTTCGCTACCTTGGTTTTTACTCGTTGCATCCATTTGCGAAACTCGAGCAACTAACTCCCATGCATTTTTAATATTTTTAGGTTGTACAAATAGTGCAGAGCCAGCTTTATACTGTCGTTGCTCACCCCCTAAAAAGTAACTTGCTGAGATATGAAAGCCGTCAAAACGTTCGCCATCTAGATCATCGCTGCTATTGAGCGCATCTAAAGCACGGCTTGCATATTCTGCCTCTAATGTTAAAGAGTCAGCCTGAAAAGCAAATTCAAGCCCAGACTGCGATAAGCTATCCAGTGCTACCGCTGTGCCGCCTGTAGCATAATTAACAAGGCGTACATTAGTTTCGCGCACTTCACCACGCGCAAAACGTTCGCCTAGTTCATTGCCACCCATATCACGGTATGTATGCCATGCACCTAAATGAATCACGTCACCAGGTGCTGCACTTGACCACGTAGCACGCCCTGTAATAGCAAGCGTTAGACGGTCGTTTTCATCGTTACCCGTTGCACCAAAGGCATCATTTTTATAAACCCCAACGGCATATCGAAAGCCTGAGTCTTTAAAGTATTGATAAGCAGATACGCCCCAACGGAAAAAAGGCGAGAAAGTATTAGCAAGCGTACTACGCTCAATAGTATTAATATGCTTTGAGCTAGTAAGTGCGTTTAGCGACATGTCTTCACGGATTTTACCCGCTTTAATTTTAAGACCGTTTTTAAAGGCGTAACGCACGCGGGCAAGTACAATTTCGGCATCCCCTTCGCCAAATTCTAAAAGTAATTTGTGATCCCAGTTTCCATGCTCGCTCTCTACGTAGGTACGAATACGACGAGGGAAGAAGTCGCTCCCACCTGAGCCATCATTGCCTGCGTTATAGGCACCTTCAAAATAGTTGTAATCAAGCTGTACTCGTCCTCCAAACTCCAAATTAAAGCCACTTGATGTTTTTAAAGAGTTAACTTCTTTTTGCAATGCATCTAATTGTGCTTGTAGTTTTTGAGTATCGTTATCGGCTAAAGCTGATGTGCTAGCCAACGCTGCTGTAATTGCTAAAGCGAGCTGTGTGTTACTTGCTTTCATTATTTTCTCCACGCTGTGTTTGTATCTTTATTGTCAGGTAGATAAGCGACGACAAACTGCTATCTAAAGCGCAGCTTATTGTTAACGTGAAATTAACGAAATATTTTGAGGGAAAGGTGCATTGATGACGGTAAAGTACATTTTGTTCATAAAAACCATGAACAAAATAGACATAAACAAAAATTAATAAGAAGGGTAGTGAAGTACACCTATGCGATGACTAAAAAACGCACTTAATAAAATAAGAATTATTTGCATTTAGGTGTTGACAGTTTATTAGATCTAACTGATAATCAATATCAACAAGACGGGAATGCATACCCACTTGTGACGGAATGAACTAATTTGTTTCTCGACCCTGAAACAACGTGTGGCGCACGTAAACAGCTATGGTTACTTGTTATGAACCGCAACGCCCCTTGATGTTGATGATAAGTAACCGCCCTACTATTTTACTTGCTACATTGCTCATATCGGTGACGGTAGATATGAAACTAAAAAAGCCCTTACGGGCTTTTTTTATGTCTGTAATTTAGTAAGTAACATACTCACATAAATTCATATATTAACGGCGGTTTTTACGTGCACGTGCACGGCGCTGTTTTTTCTCTTCTTCTTTAGCGGCTTTTTTGGCCTCTGCAGCGGCGCGTAAGCCAGCTACCATAATTTCTTCTTCTTCACGCATGGCTGGGGTTTCCATGGTAATACGGCCGATAATCCCATCACGTAATTCGTTAATCAGTATTTCAGACATTTTATAGGTGTCTATTTGGTTACCGCCACGAATACAACCACGCTTTTTACCGGCCATTTCTACAAACTCCCAGTCACTTTCTGGCAGTTCATCTATTTTATAGCGTGCTTTTAAAAGCTCTGGGTAGGCTTTTAATAAATACTCTGCGGTATAACTTGCCACATCTTCGTATTCAAGCGCTGTATCACGTATTGCACCGGTGGCACCTAAACGATAACCCGAGTTCTCGTTTTCTACTTTAGGCCACAGCATACCTGGTGTGTCGTAAAGCATAATGCCGTCTTCTAGCTTAATACGTTGCTGCGCTTTTGTTACCGCAGGCTCGTTACCCGTTTTTGCAACTATGCGGCCAGCTAATACGTTAATTAACGTTGATTTGCCCACATTTGGAATACCCATGATCATGGCTTTAATTTGCTTATCGGCGCCCACTTTGTGTGGCACCAATTTTTTACAAAGCTCATTAATGCGGTGCACCTCAGCGGCTTTATCATGGCCAAACGCAATCGCTTTTACGCCACTTTCTTGCTCAAAATAGTCTTTCCACGCTTGGGTCATTTTAGGGTCGGCTAAATCTGCCTTATTTAAAATTTTGATGACCGGTTTACCTTCACGAAGCGTAGTTACCATAGGGTTTTCACTACTGTAAGGAATGCGTGCATCAAGCACTTCAATGATCACATCCATTTGCGGCATTATTTCTTTAATCTCATTACGGGCTTTATTCATGTGCCCAGGGAACCACTGGATAGCCATTTTTAACTCCTAACATATAATTTGACGCTATTTTAACTGGCAATTCATTTAATTGCGCTATACTGGCGCAAATTTTTTTAGATTAGATATTATGGCTCTTAAATCTACCATTATTAAAGCGCAATTATCGTTAAGCGATATGGACCGCCACGTGTACCAAGATTTTAATTTAACGTTGGCACAGCATCCCTCTGAAACCGAGCAACGCTTGATGATTCGCTTATTAGCCTATGCGCTAAATAGTTGTGATGGCTTAGAATTTACCAAAGGCTTAAGTGCCGACGATGAACCTGAGCTTTGGCATGTAAACTACAGTGAAGAGATAGAGCTGTGGATTGAGCTGGGCTTGCCAGATGAAAAGCGTCTTAAAAAAGCCTGCAATAAAGCTAAAAAAGTGGTGCTTTATACCTATGGCGAAAACAACCAAGCTATTTGGTGGCAAAAACATCAACCTAAATTGTACGATTTTAAAAACTTAAGTATTTTTAGCCTTGATTACGCCGCTACTCAGGCACTTGCAGATTTAGCTGACCGCAATATAAAACTTACCATTACCGTTCAAGATGGTGATGTGTGGGTCAGTTCTGATACGGCTAATATCGAAATAAAACCACAACAGTTAATGTAAATTGTAGGTAAGGGCGTATGAAAATAAACCACGTTATTGTATTACACGGCCTTTATATGTCGGGCTTTGTTATGCGCCCGCTCTGCTCTCGTCTTGAACAGTCTGGAGTTAAAGTACTGAATCTCACTTACAATACGCTCGACCCTAACTTAAGCACCATATTTAAACAAATTGATGAGTTTATTGGTGATGAGCCCTCTGCATTAGTATGTCACTCTATGGGCGGATTAATTGCCCGCGCCTACTTAGAGGCAGGCACGCCAGCGAGTCACCATGTCACTAAAGTGATTACGCTTGGCACACCCCATCAAGGCAGCCACATAGCGCAAAAGATGAAGCAAAAAGGGTTTGAAACCTTTTTAAAAAACAGCGTCGAGTTTTTACTCACTAAAAATGGTAACTGGCCGTTTAAGGCCAAGCTTTATAGTATTGCTGGCGATTTGCCTATTGGGTTAATGCCGTTAATTGTCAAAGGTAGTCAGTCCGATGGCACCGTTTTACTAGACGAAACCAAGCTTAAAGGCATGGCTGAGCATAAAGTGTTTCATTTAAGCCATACCAGTATGATTTACTCTCGCCAAGTGCTTGAGTACATTATTAAGTGCCTTAACGAAGCAGCCTAGTCTTCGCCCGCCTCTGCTATTTTATAACTGATTAAAAATATCACCCCCAAAATAAGTGGCATGGGTGCGGCAATGTAGCCAAACGTGTCGGCATTGGCAAAACTTGCGCCTGCTAAATGCGCCACCAGCCCCAATACAAATGCTATAACGGCTATACCTACCACTATTAACTCTGCTTTATTTTGTTTTACTGTTTTTGCATCCATAATCGCTCTCCAATAAATTTAAGATATTTATTTTGCTTGAGTGAATTATGCGCTACAGCCATAAGCATTTACTGATTTAGATCAATACATCAAATAGCCAATATTCAACCTTGTAGAAAACTTGTTTTAGATCATAATTTATCCATGTTTTGTCTTTATTTTATTGTTAAGGGGTAGAATTTTAATAAATTCAACCCATCTATATTGTATGAGTGATTTATTGCGCTGTACGTTATTAATAGCTAAAACCTATTGCATTGACTGGTTTAAACAATTTTACTAATTAATAGCACTGAGCAATAATGATCATCAGTTCATAAATAAACGGTTCATCAAGGAGCAAGGTATGTCACAGGTAAATGCAATTGGTTTAAACAGCGCAAAAAGCGAAGACATTGTTAAGTCACTCAATACATTGTTGAGCAGCTACCAAATTCAATACATGAATGCGCGCGGTTTTCATTGGAATATTAAAGGCCGTAACTTTTTTGAATTACACATTAAATTTGAAGAGATTTACAATCTTCTGCTTGAAAAAGTAGATGAAATTGCTGAACGTATTTTAACGTTAGATGGCGCGCCACTACATGCGTTTTCTGATTACTTAGAAGTAAGTGAAATTAAAGAAGCTAAAAACATTAGCGATGGTACGGCAGCCGTAGAAAACCTATTAGCTGGCTACAGCACACTAATTAAAATGCAACGTGAAGTACTTACTCAAGCAGGTGATGCAGATGATGAAGGTACAGCGTCATTAATGGGTGATTATATTTCAGAGCAAGAAAAACTAGTATGGATGTTAAAAGCGTACTTAGACTAAGCTAAAAAATAAGCCCTCAAAAGGGGAGGGCTACAAATAGGGAGAATCGTAAATTTCTTTGCGATTCGGATACTATATTAGCGCCCCCTATTGACTAAACAACGCCACTGTTACCAGTGGCGTTGTTTTTGGTTTAAGCGGAGCATAAATAATTTTAAAGCAAACTAGCCCACCCTTTTCGCGCTTGCATTAAAAAGCCCCAGCAACGGCTGGGGCTTTTGTTAATACCAGTTCCTTAATTAAATGAGGCTGGAAAAACTACAATTGTGCAGTATTAACTGCTTAAAATTTACTTCTAAAACCAATATAGAAGGTTTGTCCGATTGGGTCATACGTACCTGCGTCGGTTTCAGTACCTGTGCTTGAGCCACTTACACCTGAAAGTATACGCGGAGGCTCTTTATCAAATAGGTTGTTAGCGCCAGCGTATAGCTCTACCGCGTCACTTATATGATAGCTTGCTTGTACATCGTGGTAGGTTACTGAGCCAATACCCACGCCGCCAGCTGGAATACCAAAGCCACTTAAGAATTGATCATCAAAGTCAGCAGCCCCTATGTAGGTCATGCTCCAGTTAAAATCAAAGTCATCAAGCTTATAGCCTAAGTTCCAGTTAGCTTTGTGCTCAGATGCGCCAATTTCACCTGCAAACTCATCTTTATCCGCACCCGGTAACGGAATAGTGTAACCGTCAATCAAGTAAGTGTATGCAAGGCGAGTTCTAAATGCGCCTGGGCCAATATCGGCAGAGTAAGTTAGTGTTAAATCAACACCTTCAGTTCCTAAGCCACCACTATTTGATACACCACTGTCAATAAACTCAAGTGACCCTGCGCTATTATTACCAGAAGGGCCGCTACGACGAGTTATAAAGCTACAGAAGCTATCGTCACCACCGCCATAACATTGGTCTAGAATAAATTGGCGCGGTGTAGAAACAATCGCATCAGTGATTTCTATATCAAAGTAATCAAGGGTAACGTCAAGGCCCGAAATTAACTCCTCTGGGGTAAATACTACACCCACTGTCACAGAGTCGCCCACTTCTTCTTTTAAGTCTGGGTTACCACGGTTAAAACCACTGATACCCTGTAAATCAGACTGGTTAAGGGTAAACTCACCGTTTGATGCAATATTATTTGCAACACCCGCATCGGCACGACACGCATCACCTACAGCGCCACCGCCACTGTTTGTAACACCTATACATGGATCGTTTAAACCACTTGGGAATGTTTGCGAAGGCGGTGAAAATAACTCATCAATATTAGGCGCACGTGTAGAACGAGCACGGGTAGCACGAAGGCGTAAGCTATCCATCACTTCCCAATCAACACCTACGTTCCAGCTTTCTGTATTACCTACTGTTGAGTAGTCAGATAAACGGACTGCGGCGTTCATTGTTACCGCATCCAGCACTGGAATGTTAGCCTCAACATAGTATTCAGTTACATCAAAAGAACCTTCGGTTGCAGGAATTGCATTACCGGCATTTAAGCCTGCTTGCTGTAGGGCATCAAATTCACTGCGAGAAAACTCTTCGCGGTATTCAAAACCAGCCGCAATACCTACCATACCCGCAGGCAGCTCAAATAAATCACCTGAGACATTACCGCCAATAATTTCTTGCTCTACCGACGTAGAAAGCGTACTTGGCGCACTTACAAAATCAATTGCACCTTGCGATAGTGAATTAAATCCGTAAATGTTTACTGGCGCACAATTAAAGCCACGCGCTGTTGCATCAATACAAATCGCTTCATCGGTAATGCCATCCGCATCTAAATCTTGGCTATCAATTACCGCCTCTAAACCTTGGCGAAAGCTTTGTACATTTACTAAGCCACCTGATACTTGCGACTCTTTCGTTTTACCGTACACATAGTAGGTATCGTAAAACCAGCTGTCGTTAATCTCACCCTGAAAGCCCACAGCTAAGCGGAATGTATCACGCTCTGCACGGGCACCACGGTTACCTACATCACTTAAACGTTTTGCAAAAAAGATATCTCTAGCACCATCACCGTCGGTGTCTGTTGCTGCATTGTAGATATCATCTGGCACAAAGGCATTTCTGAGCATTTCGCCATTTACGTCAAACTCAATTGGCACGCGGCCATTGGCATAAATGTCATCTGAGGCAAACGGAAAAGGCTCTAACTCTGAAATAGTGGTACTAGATGCGTACGTCCCTTCAAAAAAGAAGCTGTGTTTATCTGTTAGCTCGTAACTACCATTTGAGGCAAATAAGTAACGCTCTGTTGGTATAGCAATGGTACGTACGCCGCTTCGGTTAAAGCCGTTGGCATCTATACCGTCACCGCCATTGGTGCTAAACGAGTCTTGTAAGTTGTTGTTTGGATCGTAAGTAAAGCGTGTATCGCCTGCATCAAAACGCCCTTGTGGCGGAAATGATGAGAAAAACGGATTAACGGCTTCAAAAATAGAGCCCGGATTTGCCGCCGGATCGTCTTCAAAATAAATACCTGAAAATTGGTCTACTGCAGAGCGCTCACGATCGCGTGAAAACACAGCTCCTTGGTCTGAGTAGCCTAAGTGGAACATGGCTTGACCTTTGCCATCACCCGTAGTTAAACCCGAGGTAAAAGAAAACTGGCGCGATTCATCATCGCCTTCGCTTGATTCGCCGTATTGGCCTTCAAACTCTACGCCTTCAAAGTCATCTTTTAGTACAAAGTTAACTACACCTGCAACCGCATCAGAGCCATATACTGATGATGCGCCACCGGTCATAATTTCCACGCGCTCAATAAATTGACTAGGAATGGTATTTAAATCAACTGCCGAGCTACCAGGTACACCCGATACATAACGGCGCCCATTCACAAGTACTAAAGTACGGTTTGAACCTAAGTTACGCAAATCAACAGTAGCTACACCCGCGCTTGCCGTTGAAAAGTTAGAGTTAGTACGGCTAATAGCTGGAGAACCAAATGCTGGGTTTTCTAGCAGTAGGTTTTGAATGTTTAAAGAACCCGATGCATCAATTGCCTCGCCACTTACAACCTGTATAGGTGCAGATGACATCGCCTCGGCTGAACGAATACGAGAACCCGTTACTTGCACGCGTTCTATTTTTTCTAGTTCGTCTTCTTCTGCGGCTATACCTTGAAAAGAAAAGCCAGCAAGCACTGTCGCACTAAGTGCTAAAGACAATGAAGATTTTTTAAATGTACGACTATCTAAGTTATTTATTTTTTTCATACTATAATGTCCCTGAAATGTTATTTTTGTAACTGGTTGGTTACAAACATTTCAACATTAAGTGGAATAATTTTAAGACACTATGCGCATTATTTAATAGGCATTTAGTCAGGTACAAACAGCAGGATATATGGGATGAAGGTACTTATCCCAGATTGTTATAAATTAGATTAAATTTTTTTTAACATTTTTTATTAAATACACGGTCTTTATAACTACACACTCTAGAGATGGATTTTTTTATGATTACTTACTTTCATGCACTAATTAGAGTTAGCACGAGCAAATTTGCAACATTCTTAACTCAGCAGGTGCAAGCTCACCGTCACTTTGATTCGCAAACGCAACTGCCCGAGCAGCGTTTAGATCAAATAGATACCTCTCGTTTTAATGTGCTTTTTTACGAATTATCTAATTTAAATGATCCTACTCAAATAGTGCACCTAACTGAATTGGCTAAAACAATGAAAGTGGTGGTGATTGCTAGGTCGGCTGAATTTGCTAATTTTGCGTTTGAAGTCGGCGCAGTCGATTTTTTAACCGTCGATGCAACCGCTTCAAGGCTTGAAAAATGCTTCGATAAGCTTATTCATTTATGCCCATTAGCCACACAAGCCGAGCGCTTGTTTAAAGCCGCATCTGAAAACGAGCAACCCATTGCAGCACATATTGTTGTTAAAGATGTAGGTAAGGTACGTTTAATAGATATTAACGATATTGTATGGATAAACGGTGCGGGTAATTATGTAGAGCTGCACTTTAATGGTAACAGCGCCCCTGTTTTACACCGTGAAACCATGAAAAACATTGAGCAACAGCTAGAGCCTGAAGGTTTTATACGTATTCACCGCTCCACGCTAGTTAGAAAACATGCCATAAAAGAGCTTATGCCAACAGACAGTGGCGACTATAAAGTGAAGCTTAAAAACAATATCTCGTTAAATTTATCAAGAAGGTACAAAAACTGCCTAGAGAGCATTATAAGCCCCGTAGCATAGGGGCTTGTAATTCTATTTACCAGTAGGTTTTAATGTATTCATCGTCTGGGTGTTGATGTAGGTAACTTTCTGAGTCTTTATAAAAGTTAACTTCAATATCGCTGTTGTTCCAGACCTTCTCGAACATATTTTTAGCAATAATGTTTGCATATAAGTAATCTACGCGTTCGTAGCCACGCTCTTTTACGCTGGCAAAGTACGCCTCTAACGAGTCCATGCTATCTACGGTTATTAACTCAAATTCTTCTAAATTAACCACAACACACTTTAGTGCGCCTTTGGGGTGCATACTTAATTCGTTCACCACGCCATTAGTTAGTAAAGTAATTCCTTCATTATTAAAACTACCCATTAGCTTTAAATACATGGTGGGTGGCTGAGAGCAAATATAAAACTCTCCATGTGCTCCAAACATAAATAACCTTTTATATATCAGTGCTTCATTAAAGCTTAATACATTTTGCGTATTTTGCAGTTAATTTATAAGCGCAATAAAAAAGGCCATTTCGAGGGCTTTTTCTTCAAGGCTTTTAAAACGCCCAGATGCGCCGCCATGCCCTGCATCCATGTCGGTTTTGAATACCAGTATATTGTTATCGGTTTTGAGTTCTCGCATTTTTGCTACCCACTTCATAGGCTCCCAATACTGTACTTGAGAGTCGTGCAGGCCTGTGGTGACTAAAATATGCGGGTAATCTTGGGCGCTAATATTATCGTACGGTGAGTACGCGGCTATTACATCATAAAAGTGCTCATCGTTTGGGTTGCCCCATTCATCATACTCGTTAGTGGTAAGTGGAATACTTTCATCTAGCATGGTGGTTAACACATCTAAAAATGGCACATGGCACCCTACACCTAAGTAAAGCTCTGGCGCTTGGTTTAATACAGTGCCCATTAACAAACCACCTGCACTGCCGCCAGAGGCAAATACTTTGTTTTTATCACCGTAGCCTTGCTCTACAAGAGCCTTTGTAATATCAATAAAGTCGCTAAAGCTATTTTGTTTATGCTCTTTTTTACCTTGCTCGTACCAATGGCGTCCTAGCATTTCGGAGCCTCTAACATGTGCAATCGCATACACAAAACCGCGGTCTAGCAAACTCAATGAGGTACTCGAAAAGCTCGGATCTATAGTGTAACCATATGCACCATAGCCATATTGAAACAGCGGGTTAGTGCCATCTTTGGTAAAGGTGTCTTTTCTATAAACTAACGAAACAGGTACTTGCACGCCATCGCGTGCTGTCACGAATAAGCGCTCAGAGGCATAAAGTGCACTATCAAACCCGCCCAGTACTTGCTGCTGTTTTAACAATGTTTTTTTGCCCGTGGCTAAATCAACATCGTACAACGTTCCAGGCGTAGTTAGGCTTGAATAATAAATACGTACCGAGCGTGCCTGTGGCTCGGGGTTCATCGCCACAGCGGCATAGTAACATGGGTCGCTAAACTCAAGCGCCATGCGCTCTTGAGCTTGGTTAATAACAACAAAGCGAGCTTGACCTTGCTCGCGCTCAGTTAATACTAAAAAGTCGTCAAATATCTCTACGCCTTCAAGCAACACATGCTCACGGTGCGTGGTGTGCTCTTGCCACTGCGTTTTATCTGCAATCGTTTCGCTTGTTGCCGTCATCAGTCTGAAGTTTTTAGCTTGCCAGTTGGTTACTATGTAATAAGTATCGTCGTGTTTATCTATATCAAACTCATGCCCTTCTTCGCGCGGTAGTAATGCGTTAAATTCTCCTTGCGGGTTATTGGCATCAAGCACCCAGGTATCGTTTGTTTCGGTGGTGGCCAAATCTATAATAATAAGGCTCTCGTCACGGCTTTTACCCAAGCCCATAAAAAAGCTTTTATCGTGCTCTTCATACACCATAACATCTTGGCTTTGCGCTGTGCCTAGTTCATGCCTAAACACCTGAAAACCCAGTAACGTTTGTAAGTCTTTTTTAACGTAAAATACGGTTTTATTGTCGTTAGCCCAAACAATTTGCCCTTCGGTGTTTTTTAAAACATCGCTGAGCATTTCACCTGTTTGCAGGTTTTTAAAATGTACGCTGTAAATTCTGCGCCCTTCGGTGTCTTCGCTGTATGCCATTAATTGCTCGCATGGGCTTAGCGCGACTTCACCTAGTTCGTAAAATTCATGGTTTTGAGCTAAAGCATTCACATCAAGAAGTAACTGCTTGTTATCGGTGTTAATACTTGTGCTTCTGTAATGACGCGAATACTCATCGTCACCACGTACCTCTGAGTGATACCAGTACTTGCCATCTTTAACCGGCACCGTGTTGTCATCTTTTACGATGCGCCCTTTTAGTTCTTCAAAAATACTGCTTTGAAGTGGTTTTATTGCGGCTAGTTGCTCATCGCAGTATGTATTTTCGGCCGCTAAATGGGCGAGTATTTCTGGGTTTTCGCGCTCATCATCGCGCATCCAGTAGTAGTTATCGGTGCGCGTTTTATTGTGCATAGTTAATTGATGAGGTTGCTTTTTAGCAACAGGAAAACGCGCTAATGATTGAGAAGAAAATTCACTTAAAGACACAACAAAACCGTATAAAAAATAACAATGCAGGCAGTTTATCATAAAAATAAAAAAGCCCACTCATAGAGAGTGGGCTTGAGGTATAAGTCCAAATTTTAAAATTACTGCAATTTTATTCTTGTCATTACACCCATGGGAAGATGGTTTTTATTTTAAAAGCGCTAAGTGACCTTAGTCCAGGCCATTGCCCAGCTTTTTCCGATACCAGGTTCAAAGCTTGGGTCTTTATCATTATTGGTTCTGCAAAATTGGCTAAATGGCCATGCCTTACATTGGTATATATAACCTGTTTTAGGCTGCAGTACGCGAGTCCCCGCGTTGTATTGCTCACCCCCATTAGGGTATACAAAATCATATGCTTGGTTGGTGTACTTAGCGGGGGTATCGCACTTTGCAATGCAATGAAAATCAACCTTTGCCTTGTTAATACCACTACTTTCTAGGGCAAATATTTCGTTATCTCTATAGCCAACAACCAACCCTAGCTTGGTCATTCTACCTGCACTTACCAGTGGCACATGCACGTTTATATACTCAGCAACTAAGCGTGGCCAAGCATGAGGCTCACCTTGTTCTAAAGAGGTGATTTTATAATCAAACGATAAATCAACAAGCACTCCTTGCATGTCTGAAAAGGTTACACTAACCACATCCCCAATGAATAATTGAGTATGATGGTTTAAACAACCTATAGTTGACCATTTTCCACAGGCCAACGACGTATGCATAAACACAGTAACACCTTAAGAGTCACAAAATTTTATCCATATCATATGGATACACAAAAACGACACTGAGGGCAAGCAATACCGTATAAAAATTATGCAGCAGCCCCGCTATCGTAGTTTACACCTTAGACCGGAAACTTTGCGTCTTAGCCTTTCGACTAATTTGCCAACAGAAAAAAGTGATTATAAAACGTGCGCAAAGCTTATTCAAACAAAAGAATGTAACCGAGATTTTTATATAACCCTAAACAACTAAAAAGCCAACTTGTTAAAGTTGGCTTTTAATAGTTTAAGAGGTTTGGTTTATAGGGGCTTTTCGCCTAAATACTTTTCGAAAAGCCATTTTAAATACGCCGCCAATATCGCCTAAAATAATGTACAAGCACGGCACCAATATAAGGGTGATTAGTGTTGCAAACATTACCGCAAAGCCTAGCGCTACTGCCATAGGGATTACAAACTTAGCTTGTAAGCTGGTTTCAAACATTATGGGCAGAACCCCTGCAAAGGTTGTAATAGAGGTTAATAATATTGCCCTAAAGCGTGCACAACCGGCTTCTATTACCGCGTTTTTAACGCTTACACCCTCTCGGCGTACTTGGTTTACGTAGTCGGTCATTACCAGCGAGTCGTTTATTACAACGCCGGCCGCGGCTATTAAACCAAAGCCCGACATTAAGCTAATGTCTAAATCAAACCAAAAGTGCCCCCAAATAGCCCCCGTTAAACTAAACGGAATAACCGACATAACAATAAGCGGCTGGGCATAACTTTTAAGTGGTACAGCAAGCAATATATAAACTAAAATCATGCCGCCTACAAAAAACAGCAGCTGCTCATTAGCTTGCGCTTGTTGCTCTTCTATTGCGCCACCTAGCTCTGATTTAACACTTGGGTATTCTTCTTTAAGTTGTGGCAGTAAGTTTTCTTTTACTTGCGAAACCACTTCGCCTGGCTCTATAGCTTCTTCATCAATACTGCCGTACACATAAACAGTACGATAACCGCCCTCACGGCGAATATAGCTAATACCCGGCGTTTCGGTTAATTCAACCACATCACCTAAAAGTACTTCACGCCCTTGCGGTGTAGTAACTACAGTGTGTTTTAGCGATGAAAACGCTTCGCGAGTCAGTTTAGGGTAGCGTACCATTACTCTTACTTCTTCGCCGTTACGTATTACACGCTGCGCTTCGCCACCATAAAAACTAGCGCCTACTTGATTTGCAATGTTAGCAAGGTCGAGCCCTAAATCGTAAGCTACAGGTTTTAAGCTCATTTGCACTTCTTTGCTAGCAGGGTCAATGGTTGAACTTATATCAAACAAGCCTTTTTGTTGCTGCAATAGCTGAATAAAACGACGGCCTGCCGCATTAAGCGTTTCTATATCAGAGCCAAACAGTAAATAACCAAATTCGCCTTCGCCAGTGCCGCCACCGCCGCCAACATCATCTTCAATAGTGAGTGATTTAATACCGGCAATGGTTGGCATGGCTTCTCGCCAGCGGCGCGAAAGTTCAAACGCGTTATAAGGGCGTAAGTCTTCATCTACTAACGGCGCAAGTAACTGAGACTCCGTTCTGCCTTGGTTAAATACCAGTACATCACGAATTATTTTTTGCCCAAATTCACGCTCTGTTTCTTCATCAACTCTTAACACCATGGCTTCTACTTCACGAATAGCTGCAATAGTTTGTAAATCAGACACATTGTCATTCATTTCTATTTGAATTTGCGGAAAATCATGCGGCACTTTAGGAGTAGGTACTGTGCGTACTTTATTTGATGTGATCAGCGCAATGCTTATAAAAAACATAGCAATAAAGCCAAACAATACTGTCCAACGCCAATCTACACAACGCGATATAAAACGCTTATAAGGGCCATTTACAAAGCCAAAAAAACGGGTATTAAACCTATCGCGCCAGCCCCCTTTTTTAATAGGTGAAAAGTGCGTGTGGGCAATGTGCGCCGGTAAAATAAGTTTTGATTCAACTAAGCTAAATACTAAACACAGCATAACTACTACGGCAATACCGTAAAAAAAGGCGCTTTCTGGCCCGCTTGAAAGTGTAAACGGGGCAAACACCGCAATGGTTGTTAGTACGCCAAATGTAGCAGGGGTTGCTACACGGTTAGCACCACGGACGACGTTTTCAACTCCACCTCCGCTTTTTTCAACCTCAGTATAGGCGGCCTCTCCTATTACTATGGCGTCATCTACCACTATCCCGAGCACCATAATAAAAGCAAACAACGAAATAATATTAATGCTTATACCAAATAAAGGCATTAGCATCATGGCGCCTAAAAAGCACACTGGTAAGCCAATCATTACCCAAAGCGCTAATTTAAAGCGCAAGAATAATGAAAGCATAATAGCGACTAATATTGCCCCTTGAAACAAGTTAGCTTTCATCATATCAAGGCGCGCATTTAGGTAGTACGTCATGTCCATTAATGGCTCTAACCTAACGCCCGGTGGCAGCTGGGTATTTTTTTGTTCAATAAATGCTTTAACCGAATCGGCAACGGGGATCATGTTTTGATCTTGCGTTGCCTTTACCGACATATACACTGCGTTTTCGCCATTAAATTTAAAGTAGCGCTCGCCTTCGGTAAATTGGTCTTTAATAACAGCAATGTCTTGCAACAATACTTTAGCGCCGTATTCGCCTATTTTTACCGGAATTTGTCTAAACTCATCACCAGAGTAATACTGGTTTTCAACCCGAACAGAAATAATCCCTGCATCTGTTGTTAGTTGTCCCGCCGAAAAATTAGCAGAGTAATTACGCACAGCGGTCATTACATCGCTTAGGGTTAAGTTGTATTGGCGCAAAGTGTCTGGGTCGATTTCAATGGCAATTTCATCAAGCGGCACATCGTTTTCTACCAACGACACGTTTGATAGCTGTAATAGCTCATCTTCAATTTGATTGGCAATTGGTTTGAGTTCTGTCAGCGGCAAATCAGCAACTAAGGTCATCCCTATAACATCTTGCCTAAACTCAATCTGACTTATGGTGACCGGTTCCATACCCGCAGGAAAGGTTGCAATACCATCAACACGCAGCTTTACCTTATCAAGTACATCGGTAAGCTCTGCATCAGTGTTAATTTCTAGGCTTGCTCTACCGCCATTTCTAAAGGCGCGGTACACGCCCTTTTTAATTTCGGTCACATCCTTTAGTGATTCTTCAATTTTAATAAGAATGCTTTCTTCAATTTCTTGTGGTGAGGCACCGGGGTAATTTGCCTCAACATTAATGTAGTTAATTTCTACATTAGGAAACATTTGGCGCTGAATGGTTAAGTAGCTAATAATCCCCATGATGATGATAAAAACCATCATTAGGTTGGCTGCAACTGAGTTTTTAGCAAAATAAGCTATTAACCCTGTTTGTTTTTTTTCAATTGATTCGCTCATTAATTTACACCTTACAACTGTTGCGCATCAGCGCTACTTTCGGTGTTTGTATTAGCGTTACTTGGCTCGCCCATGCCAGCCACTTTAACCTGCATGCCTTTTTGTGGGTACTCAGGTAACGTGGTAACCAACTTATCATCGGCGTTAAGTCCGCTGCTAATATAAAAGTACTCGCCTTCTTCTCTCACTACGGTTACTTTGCGCGGTTCAAGCTCTTGGTTTTCGTTAACTATCCACACCGTTTGGTTATTAACTAATGATTGCGGCAAACGGTAAATATTATTAAGCATGGCGCCTGCAAAATTAACCTGCACGTAGCTGCCAAATTTAATAGCCGGTTGCTGTGTTTTTAAGCCGTATGGGTCTTCAATACGTACCACTAAGCTGCTCATACGCGTCGCGTTATCTACAATACCTAGGTCGCGGTCAATCACGCCTTCACGTGTAAAACTGTTTAAACCTTTTTGAATAATAGTGGCCTTAATGCCCTTAATTCGCTCCGGTAAAAATACGCTATCAAAACCAGCAATAGGAATAATAACCTCTGCTGTTTCTATATTATTTAAATCGGCCACTTGTGCGCCCATAGCCACAAACTGGCCTACCCCCACATTACGACTTATCACAAGCGCATCGTAAGGTGCTTTTATATCGCAGTTTTCTAAATCGCGTTGCGCTCTTTTTAATGCGGCTTGCGCCGATTTAACCGCTGCTTGGGCGCTTAGCACCTGCGGTTTACGTAAAAACAAGTCAGTACGTGCCTTACTCGGAAAACGCTTTGCTTCGTCTTCGGCCACTTTTGCCTGCGCTTGCTCTTCAATTAAGGCCGCTTTGGCACGCGCTAAATCGGCTTCGGCTACCAATACGGCTGCTTCGTAGTTGTCTTTTTCAATGCTAATAAGTGTATCGCCACGAGAAACCACGCCACCCGCTACAAAGTTAGGGTGCCAACTAATTACTTCGCCCGACACCTGCGCCGCCAACTGCGTATTTTCTAATGGTTTTATTTCGCCATAGCTGTTTATTATTACTTGATGATTATTAGCTTCTACAGGCTCAACTTGCACGGTGGGGCGTGTATCTACTGCTGTTTTACTTTGATCTTCTTGTGCAATAGCGTTTATTCCCATAAAGCCCACTACACCAATGGCTAATGCTACAAATGGGAACACCCATCTCAGTGAATTTGATTGCATATCCTAATTACCTCATATTTCTACTAACACTATAATAACAGAGCGCAATAAAACATTAACCTGACATTTGTAAGCAACTGTTACAAATCAAATTGGGAACTAAATATAGCTGTGTACCCGTTAACAAACACCTGCTATTCATCGCATTTATTATATTTTGTTACAAACTTTTACTATTTAAAATCAACAAATTACAGGTTTAGGCTATTATTTCATCGAGAAGATGTGCGAACAAATTTTAATTTACGTACAGTCACACTAAATAAATAACAGCGAAAAAGATTATTACAATGAAATTAACAACCCTTGCGCTAACACTTAGTGTAGCGCTTAGCGGCCACGCACTGGCTAGCGATAAAAAAGAAGACAAAAAACCACAAACCCTAAGCGAAATGGTCGAAGGACAAACCGAATTTTCAGGTATTTTTAATTTATACCAAGACCCAAAAACCGGTGAGCACTTAATGGTGATCACCGAATCGCAGCTTAATACCCCTTTTGTATACTTTGCCCATACAGTCGACGGTGTCACTGATGCTGGGCATTATCGCGGTGCCTATAGAGAAACCAAGCTTATTGAGTTTAGAAAATACTTTGACCGCATAGATATAGTTAGCAAAACCCCTCGCTATAAATTTGATCAAAACAGTGCCATTGCCAAAGCAAGCAATGCCAATATTAGCGAAGCCGTTTTAGCCAGCATTAAAATAGAAAAAGAAGAGCAAGGAAAAATAGCCTTTAAGGTCAACAAGCTATTTTTAAGTGAAGCGCTACACAAGGTATCGCCAACGCCAAACCCAGCCGATAAAAAAGCTAAAAAACGCTTTAAAGTGGGTAAATTAAACAGCAAAAAGTCGCGTATTGTTAAGCAGCGTCCTTACCCAAATAACTTAGATGTGGTTGTAGATTACGTATTTAGTAATGCCAGCCCCACCGTGCGTGGTACAAGCGCAGTAAGCGACCCGCGCAATGTCTCTGTAAAGGTGCAGCACTCTTTTGTTGCATTACCAAAAAATGACTATAAACCACGTAAAGATGACGCGCGCATAGGCTATTTCACCAATCAATTTGATCTAATGACCTCGACCGATTGGGCACCATATGAAGATGTTATTAAACGCTGGGACCTACAAAAGAAAAACCCTGATGCTGATCTTTCTGAGCCAGTAAAGCCAATTACCTGGTGGATAGAAAATACCACCCCAGTAGAGTGGCGCGACACAATACGCGGTGCCGTACTTACCTGGAATAGCGCTTTTGAAAAAGCCGGTTTTAAAAACGCACTAGAAGTTAAAGTACAACCCGATGACGCAACCTGGGATGCTGGTGATATTAACTACAACGTATTACGTTGGACTTCATCACCTAAACCGCCATTTGGTGGCTACGGGCCGGCTCTGGCCAATCCGCTAACAGGTGAAATACTTGGCTCAGACATTATGCTTGAGTTTGTGTTTATGAAAAACCGCTGGATTTACGACACGCTTTACACACAAGGCACAATGAGCCACGGCGAAAACCTGCACACAAGTGGCGATTTAAATTGCTCACTAGGCCATGAAATTCAACAAAACCTATTACTTGCCAAAGGCTTAGCAACAGGTGCCTCGATTGATGACAATGAAATGATTCGCCAAGGTTTAACTCAGTTAATTCTTCATGAAGTAGGCCATACACTAGGCTTAAACCACAATATGAAATCGTCTATTTTGTGGGATGAAAAAGAGGTTCATGATAAAACCAAAACCCAAGGCATAGTTACAGGCTCAGTGATGGATTATGCGCCGGCCAACATAGCACCCATTGGTGTGCAGCAAGGCGATATTTTTCAAACCAAGCCAGGCCCTTATGACGACTGGGCTATAAACTATGGCTACAGCACAGCCCTTGAAGATGAAGCCGCAGAGCGCGCACGCCTAAATACTATATTAGCGCGCTCTAGCGAGCATGCGCTTGCCTTTGGTAACGATGCCGACGACATGCGTGCACCAGGTCGCCATATAGACCCACGCGTAATGATAGGCGACCTTTCATCAAACCCTGCAGCCTATGGCGCCGATCGTATGGCGCTAATTAATACGTTATTTACTGAGCTAAAAGATAAAGCCACAGTAAAAGGTGAGTCTTACCAACAGCTGGTTACCTCAGCTAATAGTTTATTTGGCCAATACCGCACGCAAGCGGGCATTGTTTCTCGCCAAATAGGTGGCGTATATGTTGAACGCGCAGTTGTGGGCGACCAGCATGCTGATAAACCCTTTACCCCCGTACCGCTTGAGCGCCAAACACAAGCAATGAACATACTTGCTAAATATGTATTTGCGCCAGATGTACTCACTAGCATGCAACCACTGTATAACTATTTACAGCAACAGCGTCGTGGTTTTAGCCATTATGGTAAAAATGAAGACCCTAAAGCGCACAAAATGATTTTAGGCATGCAAAAAACAGTACTTGCGCAATTGCTGCACCCTGCTGTTATGCTGCGTATTTCAGACACCGCGCTGTACGGTAACGAATATAGCCTAACGCAATTTATGGACGACCTAACTGCCAGTATTTTTGTTGATAGCAAAGAGAGCACGTCTATTAGCCGCAATCTACAAATTGAGTATGTAAATCAGCTTATTGCTATTGCAGGCCTAGGCAAAGCCAGTAAACACGACAATTTGGCAAAAACTGCCGCGCTCTATCAGCTAACGCAAATAGCTGATACAAGCGTAGGATGGGGAGCCGATACAGCAACTAAAGCACATAAAAAGTATATTGATCACTTAATTGCTAAAGCGTTAGAAGCTTAATTAACTAAATCAAACAGGCCACCTAATACGTGGCCTGTTAATTTATAAATAAATTGTGCCTTTTAAATACCGCACAGCGTTACCGGTTAAGGTCACTGTATTTTCGCCTACTTCGCATTGTATAAAACCACCACGGCTTGAAGCCTGATACGCATTTAATTTATTTTTACCTAATTGCTGCGCCCAGTAAGGGGCAAGGCCAGTATGAATAGAGCCCGTAGCAAAGTCTTCTTCGCCACCACTTGCTGGCCAAAAATAACGAGACACAATATCGTACTCAGCAGAACTGGCTGTGGCGACCACATCAAGTGGATATAAGGTTTTTAACAAATCAGACTCAGTGGTCAAATCATGAATTTGTTGAGCATTTTCGTATATAGCAAAATATGCTTGGCGATTTTTAAGCACCTTAATTGGTTGTATAGACAACCCTTTCAACAACGCATCGGGTATGGTTTTTACTTCATCTGGCGCTTGTTTAGGAAAGGTCATAGCAAAACTGCCATCGCTATTTTTATTAACAATAAGCTCCCCTACAGCCGCGGCGTTAAAGCGCACTTGGCTAAGGTTGTGCTGCTCGCATAAAACATACGCAGCAGCGAGCGTAGCGTGGCCGCAAAAATCTATTTCCATTAATGGCGAAAACCAACGTATTGCAAAACTGCCATCTGCCAAAGGGCAAGTAAACGCAGTTTCAGAAACATTATTTTCAGCGCCAATATTAAGCATTAACTCATCACTAAGCCACGACTCAAGCGGGATCACTGCCGCGTAATTGCCTTTAAATAACTCGCTTGTAAATGCATCAATTTGATGGATGGTGAGTTGCATAGGTTAACCCCCTAAATTAGTTATAAACAAGCCGAAGGTAATACATCTTTAGGTACTGTCGTTTTATTTTCACCCACAGCTTGCATCCCTACAACAGGTTCATCAAAACCGCATAACCATGCAATAGGACTTGTGGGGCTATTAGTAACGACTGCGGGTCTAAAAGTTAAAACTGTATTTTGTAAAGGCTGCGAGGCTTTATTCCCCAAGCTAATGTTAATTGCACCGTTTTCTATGGCAATACCTGTCACTCGATTTCCTATTAAATATTTACTTTCAGGCACATTTGCTTGTTTATTATTTTTAGGAAACTCTCTGTTTTCAATGTAATACGTAGTTACGTCTTCTCTTATTACTGCGGCCATAGCAAGCGGATCAACAAGTTCAGCTTTTTGCATATATTTACTGTATTGAGGTAAGGCAACGGCCGCCAAAATACCAATAATAGAAATTACGACCATCAATTCAATTAGCGTAAATCCTTTTGACTTCATAACACTTCTCCTAGCATAAAAATTGGTTGGTAAGCCGCTTTCACAAATAAGTAAATTGACACAACAATGACTAATCCATACAGAATAACCAGCTTATTTATAAAGCCTTTAGCCTGCAAATTAAATTGTTCGAGCTGCTGCTCAAGTAACACTTTAAACTCTTCATGAGTTTCGTAGCCTAACGAATCACACTTAGCCAAATGTTTAGTTTCGACTATTGCGGCGTTTTCATCCTCTTTGAAATTTACCGCAAAGTTAAGCGTTGTCATTAGGCGATCGTATTTCTTAATTAAACTGCGGGGAAGTAAAGCTTTTGATAAACCAGTAAAAGGCTGCGAGTCGGTTAAAGCGCATGCATTTTTAATTTTAAAAATTACTATAAAAATAATACTTTGCAGTAAAACCAATAGAATAATTGGCACATACCAATAAGAAAAGTAATCACCTAAGGTGTGCGCGGAAGAAGCCATATGATTGCTATATATCTCTACAAATGTAGGAACAACAAAAGACTGATATAAAAGCGAAGAAAAAACATAAATAAAAAAAACAGCAGTTAAATAGCTAAAAATGCCTTTGTGCTCAAATTTATACCCGCTAACTAGCTGCGGTACACATTGATAATGCAGGGCTTGTTTTTGCAAAATATCTGCATCTTGCAGGGCAAATTTTGCTGCAAGGCAATTGGCTAATTTACTGTCTGCGTATTTATTAGCATAAACGGCTAAATACGATTGTGTGGTTAGCTCTTCTTTTTGTGCGGCACTTAATGTTTTAGAACTATAGACACGGCAAATGTAGCCAAACTGATTCCAATTCATACTTTATCCTTTTATTTGATAAAGTAACTTGCCACATATTTAGCACAATATAAATAGAAGACGATTGTTTTTTAAGCCATTGCGGGGCGCATTTTATAATATTGCACACATGCAAATTGCACGGCATTTGTAAGTAGTAGCATAACAAACATTAAAATATGCGAGGTGCTGGGCATAGCACTGCTTAGCTCTACAAATAAGCCACAGGTACCTGCTACAAACTGCAAGCTAAAGTAGCGGGCGCTTAAATTGCTAATATTACCACTGCGTAAGGTTTTATACGTTTGCGGCATAACCCGCACTGAGCTCATTACCAGCCCTACGTATGTAAGGGCGTTGAGCACCGATGATGTTTCTAGGCTTTTATTTAACAGCAATAAAAAAGGTAATAACGAAAAGCCAAGCATAGCCACAAGCTGTATACGTTCAGCTTTTGCGGCGTTATAGCGTGCAAAGTAATATAAAATTAGACCACTTAGCGCCCCAGTTACAAAAAATGGTAAAGCAATAAAGTAGCGTTCAAAATAAATATTGTAGGTAATAAAGTAGAGGCTTTGTGCTAAACCAAAGGTCATCATTAATAGTGATAACCCCGACACACTGCGATTCTTTCTAATTTTGCTCAATAGCGGTAAAAAGCTAAAAACTAAAATAAAAGCCGACAAAATAGGTAGATAGTGCGCCAAAACAACCTCGCTCGTTACTTAAATGTTAATATAAAACCCGCCTGAAACAATAAATAAACATATGTTTTTAAAAGGGTTTTAAAGTGAGCGCGCATTGTAATGATGATTACATTTTACTCAACAAATTAGCGTAAACCTATATTAGGCACTGGCAAGATAGCTGTACAAAAAGCGTTACTTTAAGTGAACACCTGGGCCGCTTTGTATTTAAAAGTTACCAACCTTACACCACAGCTTAAACACGTTTTACTCTAGAGATCGGCTCGCTCTAAAACAATTATTGTGCATTCATCGCATAACTATGAAATAGAACTGATAATTGTTATCATACGCAGGTCTGTGGCAATTACACAAAAAATAAACTATGAGAAAAACACTTTTTAAAATTCACAGCTGGGTAGCCCTTATAGCGCTTATTCCGCTGCTTGTTATCAGTATAACTGGTAGCGTTTTGGTATTTAAAAGCGAGATTGACGGCTTACTAATGCCAGACAGTCACTTTGTTGTACAACAACAAGACAACCGCTTACCTATTGATACACTTATAACAAAAACTCAAAAAACCTACCCTGAGTATGTCGTAGGTAGCTGGGAAATATTTAACGATGATACTGCTGATCGGGTTTATTTAATTAAACGCGGTACAGAGGACTGGTATAAATTTCATTTAGATCAATACACGGGTAATATTTTATCGGAGCCAGTAGGCACTAGCCATTACTTTACCGACTGGTTTTTAGACTTACATTACACCTTTTTACTTAACGATTTAAAAAGCTTACCAGGGCAAACTGGCACTGTTTTAGGGTTCTTTTTTGCGGTGTTTTTTTTAGTACTGGGTATTACAGGTCTTATTATTTATCGTAAGTTTTGGCAGCGGTTATTTAGTGTACGCTGGCGCGCCACACTGCAAATAGTGCTTAGCGACATTCATAAAATGACCGGCGTAATTGGCTCGCCAATTATTATAATTTTAGCCATCACCGGCGGCTACTTTAACGGCGCGGTGTGGTATCACGAAGTAATTGAACACGCAGAAGAAGAGCACTTTGTATTAACTAAAAATTTATACAATGAAGAGATTTCTTTTCAGCACGTACTTGATGACAGCCAAAAGCAAATACCCACTTTTAATGGTACGTTTTTAGTAATGCCGCTTGAGCCAGACGAAAACATAACGTTATTTGGTGAGGTTGATACCAGCAACCCGCTTGCCAGTGAATATGCCAATACCGTGACTTACAATAAGCTAACGGGCGAGCATATGGCTAACTGGGACATTCGCGAAGTGGGTGTAGGTTGGCAAGTAATTGATAGCTTTAGAAAACTACACTTTGGTTATTTTGCAGGGCTCATTAGTAAAATAATTTGGTGTGTTATTGGTTTAAGCCCTGTTTGGCTTGGCGGTACTGGCTTTTATTTATGGTTTACTCGCCGTAAGCGTAAAAAACAGTCTCAAAAAAACCGCTTAAGTAAACACCGCACTGTAAGTGCTTGATTAAAAAATCACCTCACTGTAATGTTAAAAATCACAGTGAGGTGATATATGAAATATTTAGTTTTTACACTTAGTTTATTGCTAACTGCTTGCAGTAGCACCCCGCCCGAAGCGCCAATTAAAAAAGTACAACTTACCCATATAATAAATCACTCGCTTTTCGAGCAGGTTAAAACACCTAGCGAGCACAGTATTTTTGAGCTGTCGGAGCCTGAAAAAAGCGCATTTTTAACCTACGCACACTCGCGTTTAAACAATGTACGCGCTGATGAAATTATTTTTAATTACCTGCAAAACCAGCTCACCAACTTTAAGTATGATGGCGCCACCCTCACAGCCCAACAAGCGATTGAACGCTCAGAAGGTAACTGCATTAGTTTAGCCATACTTACGCAAAGCTATGCGCAGCTTTTAAACCTCGAAACCAGCTTTCAAGAAATGACGAGCGAACCTGTGTATGCCAAAGAGGGCAATGTAATTTATGTTGCTAACCACTTTAGAACGAAAATTTACGCCCCAAAAAAAGAAACAGATGAAGATATTATTGTAATAATTCGCGCAGGCACGTTAATTGATTACTTCCCCACTCGCGGCAGCTTTTATTCAGGCAGCGCTACGTATAACGATTTACTCTCTAATTTTTATAGCAACTTAGCCGCTACGGCACTAGCCGAAAACAACCTTAATAAGGCTTACTCTTTAATTATGCAAGCCAACCGCTTTACCCCAAACGATGCAGAACTGTTTAATATAGCCGGCGTGCTGCACCGCCGTGCAGGCGATTTAAAAAGCGCTCACATGATTTACCAAACCGCGCTTGATAGAAACGATATAAGTATAAATTTAATTAATAACTATCGAATATTAGCAAAAGAGCTGGGAGATAAAACACTAGAAAAACGCCTAACAAGCCAGCTTGTTGATAAAGAAAAAGATCCCTACGAGCTACTCGTTATTGCTAAAAATAACTTACATCAGGGCAAGGTCACTCAAGCTAAAAAACAACTCGAACTTGCCATTGCAAAAGCCCCTTATATATCGGAGCTCTATTTAGAGCTGGCTAAAATTCGCTACCAACAAGGTAACACAGCGCAAACACAAAGCTTGCTTGAAAAAGCCATCCAATATGAGCGCAATAAAGAAAAGCTAAACGTATATCAAGCTAAGCTTGCGTCGCTAAACAAGCACAATTAACCATCTTTATTTTAAATTAGTTTAAACGCGGCTTTTGCTAATGCACTTATTACACAAGTGCATTAGCGTGTTATCGCAATTTATTTAAAGCGAGTAGTAAAAGCTAAACCAGCCGCGCATTTCATCCTCAAAGCTATCGCCCTCTACGCGCGATAATCCCATATTAAAAGTTAAATCGTTCACACCGACGGGGCCTAATCCAAAGCTAAAATTGCCTTGATACTTTAAACCATAACTTTGTGCGTATACCGCATCATCTACCTGATGCTGTTTGTAATAAAGCCACGGCATGCCTTCTTTAAAGCTAAAACCACCGCCATAACCCATGTAGCGCTCAGCAGTTGTGCTATAAAATGGCAGCTCTGGTGAAAGCACAAACTCACTATTTTGGTGCTCGCTAATTAGGTTTGAGCTAAATCCGCCTAGCGCTAAGCTGCTATCATCGCGCTGCTTTTGAGTAAAATTAATATAAAGCGGCACATCAAACGCTTTACCAAATACTTTGGCCGCTAAATCGTAGCCATCCCAATTATTGTTTTTACTGCTGCCATCGTAATACTGGGCATTAACACTTTGCCCTATAGCAAATGCTTGGCGGTCGTACTGCCAGCTTTGTGTAATGCCTATGCGTGCCCATTTATTATAGTCTTGTTTATAATCGGTATAGTTATAAGCCAGCTCTGGCGTTATGCTAAACGCCGCGTATTTAATCGGGTAACTTAAGGCTGCAAAACCACCTCGTGCAGATACATCTGCATTTTCGCTCACTTGGTATTGTTTTGCGGTATTTAAATCATAATCAAATACACTCAACTTAAGCTTAACTGGCAGTGCATTATATTTTGCTTGGGCGTACCCACCGTGCAAAGCATCATCATTTAAATCAACACTATAGCCCGCTTGAAGGTCTAACTGTTTAAGTAAGTCACTACTTTTAATATTTATATTTAAAGCACTTGTAGCGGCCGAGTAATACTGTGCGCCTAGCGCTAGGCTCGCATGCTGATCAAGCACATCGTAGCTGCTTTGTTTACCTACATTGTCGCTATATATTTTTGCTTTAGGCAAAGTGTACTGATCAACTAAAAGCAGTGGCGCGCTATTATCAAGTGCTAAATCGGTGATTACTTCACCCTCTAGCGTACTCGGTAATTGCTTTACATTAGGCCCATCAGCAGTAATAGATAAATAAAGTAATGCCCCTTCGTTTGTTTCTAGTGGGTGGGCAACGGCTTCTTGGCCCTGGGTAAGTTTAGTTAATGTGCTACTTGCAATATGGTAGCTATAAATATCAGTTGAGCCTTTTAATCCGGCTACAAAGTAAATTTTTTCTCCGTTTTTACTAAAGCTGGGTTGGCTTAGGTATTGATACCCGTTTGGCATAGGCACGGCTTGGCGAGTATTATTGGCAACATCTTGTATATACAATTGCCAATTCTCATTTAAATTGGCTGATACATAAGCTAATTGGGTTTCATCAGGGCTAAAAATTGGGTAGTCGTAAGCTGTTTTTAAGCTTTTAGCAAATAAAGGGGTAATGGTTTGCGTTGCTAAGTCTACTTTTACTAATTCTGAGTAGCCACCACGTACTTGCTCGGCGTAAAGGGTTTCTCCATTGTTTGTAACACTAAAGCGGCGTAAGCCAGCAAGTTTAGTTAACTGCTCAACTTTTCCGGTTTCGGTGTTATAACTAAAAATATCAGACACTTTGTTATAAATACCCGTCTCTTCACGTGTATAAGCATTAAAGTAAAGTGTACTGTTATTTACCCATTGTGGATTAGCAATTCCCGCTCTGTTTATTTGATTTAATACGTGCTTTTTCTCACGCTTAAATACACTCGGGGCGTTATCGGGTATATCCAATGCATCGTTTTCTAATAGCGCTTTTTGTGCTTTTGTAAATTCATCTTCAGCTTTAGTATTATCCTGCGTGCTATAAATAATTAGCTTGGTTTTTTTATCTTTATCGCGTTCAACAATCGCAAGTTTACTGCCATCCTTTGAAAGCGCAGGGTTGCTTGCATATAAGTTAAGCTTTAACCACAGCTCGCTGTTAAGCGCAGGCTCTGACTGCTCTTTTGCCATCGCTTTATAGGTATATTGTGCAATAAAGCGGCCATATAACTTAGCCGCACTTTGGCCAAATATCCCAGTAAAGGCCTCGTTAAAATCGCGCTTTTTAACTGCCTGCATACGTGTCCAAACGGCATCGAGCATTTGCGCTGAATAAGTTTGCTCTAGCCAATTTAAAAACCGGCTGCCCATTAAATACGCCATAGAGCCAGCCATAAAACCGCCCTCTGTATCGCTTAGCTGGCTATAGCTAGGCAATGCCCCCTGCTGGGCAAACTCAATGAGCATTGACTCAGTGTAGTTATCAAATAGTCGCCCTCGGCCCGTCATTTTTGACTCAAGTAAGGTTGCATAACCTTCGGCTACCCAGCGCGGCATATCACTGTAAGTTAAGTCGTAAATATCCCACACACTCCGTATTTTTTGCTGCCACGTGTTGCGTGTGGGCTGCGCTAAATGCACTAAGTGAATATATTCGTGCAATATCAGTAATTGCTGCCAGCCACTAATGTTAGAAACCACCGTATCTGATTGCGGGGGCGTGGTAAAAAGGGCCATTAAAGGATTATTAGAAGTAGGTAAAGCAAAGCCGTTGGGCGCATTTAGGGGATCAAACACCACCACATCAACTACTTTATCAAGCGCTCGGTTTTGCTGCTCAAGCACTTTACTGCGTACTATTTCAAGTTCGACCGCTGTCGATTTAGCATAATCGGCGTTTTCGGTGCTGTAATGTACATTAAAGTGCTCGGTATGAATAGTTTGCCAATCAGCAGCTAAGGTAGGTGTGGCTAATAACAAAGAGGCAGCGATGAGTGATTTTTTCATAATAATCCTTTAAATGATTGATACCACTTAGAGTATTATTAAACCAACCAATGTTGCAGTAAAAAAATGTAACAAAGCTTATGAAAGTGTATAATTTATAAGCTTTTAAATTTAGCAATGCCTTGTTTTACATGAAAGATTAATAACGCCGTTAACGCTTTATTTGGCAACCTAAAAAGGCTAAATATGTAAGTCGATTGGTATAATTACATCCAGTTACGCTGCGTTGATTCTGCCTGATAAAGAATAAAATCAATTATATAATCAGCATCTTGCTGCTTTATATAGGGCATAAAGGCAAACCCTGATGCAAGTTGTATATACAGGCTTTTAAGCCCTGCGTGGCGCATAAAGTAGGTACTAATACTGCGTGCACTTTGTGCTTTATACAGTTCAAACACACGGTAATGCACTCCTATCATACCTTTGCGTACCACCATGTAAAAACGGCCGTTGTCTTCATGCAAATAATAGCCATAACGCTGATAAGCAAGCGTTACTAACCCTGCTAAAATAAGTAATACTCCCAAGCTAAGCCAGGCATTAAAGTCGCCTAAGTAACAGCCTAACAGCACAATAGCGCTTGGAATTAAGGCATAAAAGCTCAAGTTTTTATAAAGTAAGGCACGTTCTGCGCCGTTAAACTGCAATTTTTTGCTATTAAACCACGGGTAAATCCATTGGCAAACGCTATCTACTTGCTCGTTATTTAAAACGGGTAACACTAAGGTTTGTTTATTTTTTTTAGCAGCCACGCCCGCCGCTATACCGCCGCTACTAGCTTGTAAGCACTCAACGGTAAAACGCTTTAGTAACCGCCCCATTAGGTTTTGTTTTATAACTATAGATTGCACTTTATCCATGCTCATAGACAACTGATGGCGCTCTAATAAGCCGGCAATACGTTTAAATTTTTGGCCTTTAAAGTAAAGCTCAAAGTTATAAAAACGAATAAGCGACATACCTACCGACAACATCACAGCCGTTAAAACAAGCAAAGCAATAAGCGTTATCATGGCAAAGGTTGCAGCACTTGCCAGTAAACCAAGCTCTTGCTGATAAAACCCTTCTACCTTAGCAATAATTTGCTGCTCTAAAAAATCTACCAACACATTTATAAAAGGCGCAATAGCGGCCATTGCTAATATAGCCATATTAGACATTAAGCCAAATTTAGCGATTTCTTTATTACTGATACGTAAGCTATTTTCTGCTTCAAAATACTCGCTGGAGGGTGTTTGCTCGTCGGGTTGCTGCTGCGCCTTAAAGGCAAAAATTTGTTTACGCATTTGCTGTGCATAGGCTTTGGTAACACCTGGCAAAACCGCCTCTTGGGTTACGCTGCCTGCGGCATCAAAAATACAATTAACCAAATTAACGGGCGTAAAATAAAAGGGCTCAGCAATATTAACGTTTTGCACGCGCGAAAATTTTAACGTTAGGCGCTCTTTTTTAAACACCCCTTTGTTAAGCAAAATTTCGTGATCGTCGCTAATGCAAAACTTAAAATTTATGTAATATAAAATTGAATATATTAGCAGTGTCACTATCGCTATAGCACCTGCAACTTGCGCCCAAAACAGCTTGTTTTCTACTTGTGTTACAAACACCACAAGCATAGGCAGCAGGTTTAAAAGCCCGTCTTTTACAAAGCGCACACTAAAATACACCACAAAATACAACACCGCCCAAGGCGATACTTTTTGCCAATGTAGTGAGCTACTTTGCTCCTGGCTAATGGTATTACTCATTTGCTAATTCAACCTGCGCGGGTGTGCCGTCTTGGCGATAATTTTGTACATATTGGCGTATGTTTTTGCACTGCTCGTGGGTTAAACCACTTATTTGTAAATCAGCACTGACCCCGCCGGCACTAAATAACTTTAAACTGGCTAACTTTAGTTTTCGCTCAATGGGGCCTTGGTGAATTTCCATATGCTGTACACGCGCGAGGGGCAAAATAGTTATTTGCTGCCAAATAACCCCTTTTTTAAACGCAATATCGTGATTGCGCAGCGCAAAGCCCTGCAGCTTAATACTCAGGGCGTTATAAAGCATTGAAAGCAATATTAAAATAGGCACGCCTATAAGCAAGTAGGTTTGTGCTTTGTTAGCAAACGCTTCGTTAAAGTAACAAACAGCAAACAGTACCGCGCAAAAAGGAATGTAAAACGCCAGCCAATTAAGTTGCACGTGTAGTAACGCTTTATCGGCCAAGGGGTTGAGCTGTATTTCGCTATGCTTTGGTAAATCCATTACTTGCTGATTATCAAACACGATTTTAAGTACCTTTCCTATTTACTGACTGTTAGCCCAGCTGATTGTAGTAACTAACGTATGGCTTTGTTTAGGCTCAAGTGTCACGTTATCTTCTAACACATTGGCGGCTTCTAAACACACCATGCTCAGGTATTCATCGTCAGCAAAATTAGATAAACGCTTAGATTTTTCTATCCATGGGTTCCACAGCACACACGAGCTTGAGTTCTCGCGGCTTACATTAATAATTCCATCTGGGGTGTGAATGTGTTGCTGCTTAGCGGCCTGGGTATAAACCATATCGGTTTCGCGGGTAAACTCCACTGGCGCATTTTGCGCAAACGGCCCTTCACCAAATTCAATATATTGCGCACCTTGTAAACCTTCTACATGGGTGTGTTTTATATCTGAGGTAGGAAAATAGCTGTGCAAAGCCTGCGTATAGCTAAAAGGGCTATTGCTTAAATTAGTGGTTGTTAAACGCACCTGTAATTGCTCGCTCAATACAAACTCAACCTTTAACGCCGATTGGTGCGGCCAATACGTTGGGTTAACTAACTTCATGGGTAAGTTTAAGCTAATTGTAATGTGCTCATCATCTTCATGCACAGCATCAGCTTGCCATAAACTGGTACGTGCAAAGCCATGTGCTGGCCAATCTTGATTTTCATGATTACCAAACCAAGGCCAACAAATAGGAATACCACCGCGAATGCTCACCCCTTCTTGAAACGTCTCATTTTTAGAAACCCAAATAAGTGGCTTATTATTTTTTGGGATGAACTCGGTAATTTGCCCGCCTTGCAAAAATATTTTTGCATCACACTTTGAGCTCGCAACTTTTATAAACTCTAGGCCGGTTTCGCTTTGTTCAATGCTAACTGATGGCGATAATTTCATGTTTTTCCCTACAATGCTGATATTAAAGATTTTTAACATGTGCATATAAACAATAATGCATGTGCAAAGTATACGCTATACTCACTAAACATTGCGTGCATAATTTGTTCATTGGCGATTAATACATACACAGCTAACTTACAAACAATTACCAATTAATAACAGCTGTTATAAATAACACTAATGCGTATAAATAATGGCCATGCTTTAGGGCAGTAAAACCGCGGCTAAGCTTAGGCAAACGCATGTTAAATTTATTAAGGTATTAATGCAGGTGGGTATAATACTAAAGTCTAAACCATAAGACTTGCCAATTATTCACAACATACGTAGTGTGCGCACCACAATGCAAACAATATGCTAATAACATTTAATAAGTTTTAAACAAAATTATACTATTTTAGTTTCTTCTCAAACTAATAAAAACCAATAAACATGGGCTCAAGCTTAATTTATTATTTGAATTCAATTTATTTGATGTGTAACATTTCGCGATTACGGCACACCTTTGGCCCATCGACGAGATAAGCAAATGCAAAAATATGACGAATTATTAGTTTCTTTACGTAAAGTAATCCGCGCGATTGACTTACATTCTAAGCAGCTAAATAAAACATCAGGTTTAACAGGCCCACAATTGCTTATAATGCAAGAAGTAGCGCACACCGATGGAATAACAGCAAGCCGTATCGCTCAGAATGTTAACTTAAGCCCGGCTACTGTAACTAATATTCTTGATAGAATAGAAAGCAGAAACCTTGTAACACGCGTTCGTAGTCAAATGGATAAACGCCGAGTGAGCTTATACCTCACCGAGCAAGGGAAAGAGTTACTAGAAAAAGCACCTCAGCCACTGCAAGAACACTTTATTGAAAAGTTTTCTGCACTTGCAGAGTGGGAGCAAAGTTTATTGCTTTCATCAATGCAACGCGTTGCAGCAATGATGGATGCTGATAAGTTAGACGCAGCACCTCTGTTAGAGGTAGGCGCGTTAACTCAAACACCAAATAAATAAAAAAAATAAATTTAAATTAGTTCTTACATCATTCGTAAGGGGCTTTTGGGCACCTTGAATTTTTTTATTTTTTAATCAAAACCTGAGCATCAACAATGACTAAACTCTCAAAATTAACGCTAGCACTAATGCTTGGCGGTGCTGCAAGCACTGCTCATGCAGCCGATCTCGACACACTGCAAAGCCAATTAAAGCAGCTTAAGCAACAAATGCAGTTGCTTGAACAGCAGCTTGCTGATGAAAAATCAAAGCAAAGCCAAATCAACAAGCAACACGAACAACAAGTTGCCGAGATCAGTAAAAAGGCCGACAACAAAGAAGTTGTTGTTGCCGCCGCTGCGCCTGAACAAGAAGATGAAGGCATTAAAATTGGCGGTGCCGTACGTTTTAACTACAGCACAAACACCTACGATGAAGACACACAAGACCGTGGCGGCGATTTAGACTTTGAAGTATTTCGCCTTAACTTATCGGGTGAAATTAGCGATATTTCTGTAAATGGTGATTTTCGTTTTTACGATTACATGACCATTGTTAAGTATGCATACTTAGGTTACGAATTTACAGATGGCTGGGAAGCTCAAGCAGGTATTGCACCTGTACCGTTTGGTAACGGCCCATACAACTCACACAGCTACTTTTTTAGCACCAACTACTACGTTGGCCTAGAAGATGACTTTGATTTAGGTGTAACAGTAAACCGTAAACTTAAAGACAACTGGAAATTAGACCTCGGCTTTTTCAAAAATGATGAAGTAGGCGGCGTTGATGGCAGCTCAGAAGTTAACGAACGTTACTCTTACGATATTGTTGGTAGCCGTGCAACAACCGAAGGCACCTACGACGCACCAGGTTCGCGCCTTGGTGAGTACAATACTTTTGCTGGTCGTACAGTGTATCAAATAGAGCACAGTGAAAACGCTAAAACCGATATTGGCGTATCACTACTAAGCGGTGGTTTGCACGACGGTAACGACCGTGCAGGTAACTACGGCGCGTGGGCGTTTCATGTAAATAGCCAAATTAATAACTGGAATATTCAATTTCAGCACGGCGAGTACGACTACGACCTAGATGACAACAGCAACCGCTTTGTAGTTGGCGCGTTTGATTACTACGATACCGTATCAAGCGAAGCAACCATGACCAACTTTAACGTAGCTTACGACCTATCACTTGATTGGGGCCCAGTAACAGGCGTTCAATTTTACAACGATTACGGCATTATTTACGACAAGTCTGACGACAGCCCAGATACGTGGATGAACGTAACAGGCATGAGCGTATCGGCCGGTGCATTATTTACTTACTTTGACTTTATTCAAGCACGTAACCAGCCATTTATTGGTGGCTCTGTTGCAGGTGATGGCGATACAGAACGTCGTTTTAACATCAACGTAGGTTACTACTTCTAAATAAGTAAAACATATTTAGTATTTTAAAAGGGCAGACTTAGTTTGCCCTTTTTTGCGTTTATAGGGTTCGATTTTATAACTATTTGGCCTACAATCTTAACTAACAGCCATTACTTAAAAGAGCCTAAGTGAATATAAAAGCAGTATTTATTTGTTATAAAAACTTATGGCTTAAAGCACTTGGGTTATTGTTAGCGGCTCTTGGCATTATTGGTATTGTGCTGCCGGTTATGCCTACCACCATTTTTTTTATTCTTGCGCTTACCTGCTTTACTCGTTCATCACCAGCGCTTGAACACTGGCTACTTAACCACCCTCGTTACGGCGTTACCTTACAACAATGGCAAGCGCATAAAGTAGTGCCTGTAAAAGCAAAATGCTACGCCGCGATTGGTATGCTAATTGGTTTTATATTTTTGCTTTACTCAAACGCCCCTGTTTGGGTTATTTACCTTGTTGGCGTAATTGAAATAGCCGTTATGATTTACCTAATTTTAAGGCCCTCGCAGCCACCAAGCTCTAAATAACCGCCCTTTTTTGCATGCACACACCGTTTTGCCAAAAATTTAATGTAAAGTTAAGTAAGTAAATTTGTAATAGTTAATGCAAATGATTATCATGTTCTAAATTTAATTTAATTACTGTTTTTATGGCGTTTATTAATAAGCGGGCTTTGTACAGCACAAGCCGTGCGCTCCATATTTATATTTCTACAGCTTTGTTTTTTTTGCTTATTTTATTTTGCGTTAGCGGCATTGTACTTAACCATGTTGATTGGCTTAAAAACGACAAAAACAACGGCCAAGTAAGTACCGCTATTCCTCAAGCGTTAATGGCTAAAGCGAATACTCAACTAGATACATTACCCACCCTCTACCCAGACATAGAAGCGTTTTTTGCCGAGCAATACGCGCTCACTAATGTTAAAAGCATTGAGTGGGAAAAAGAAGACGCGCTGGTTATGCTCGACTACCCACTACCGGCAGGTTTTGCTTACGCAGAGCTTGATTTTACAACCGGTGAGCTAAACCTAGATTACCAAACCGGTGGCTTTTTAAGCCTCATTGGCGATTTACACAAAGGCCGCCACAGTGGCGCCGTGTGGAGCTGGGTTATTGATATTTCAGCGGTATTGATGATTATTTTTTCAATCACCGGGATGATTATTTTATTTCAAAACAGAAAAAAACGCTTAGCAGGAATATGGATAACCGTTTTAGGCATAGCAACGCCTTTGGTTATTTATTTATGTTGGGTGCCACAAATTAAAGGAGTGTCTTAATGTTAAAAGTAAGTACGGTACTAAGTGGAGCACTATTAATAGTTGCCGCATTATTTCAAACAACTGCGCAGGCACAAACGCCGCAGCTAGAGATTGAATTAACTCTACCCGATCTCGATGTACAACCTTACCACCGCCCATACGTGGCTGTTTGGCTAGAAACGCCAAAGCGTAAACACGTAACTACGCTTGCGCTATGGGTTCAAAAAGCAGAATGGTTTAAAGATTTGCGCCAATGGTGGCGTAAAGCAGGTAAAACCGACATTAACTTTGACGGCATAAGTGGTGCAACTAAGCGCGCAGGTACTTACACCATTGACTGGCAAGGTAAAGATTTAGACGGCAATGCCGTAAAGCCTGGCAAATACCTTTTAAACATTGAGGTTGTGCGCGAAGAAGGCGGCCGTGATTACAGCCGCGTAGAGCTTGATTTATCGCAAGCTGGCAAAGTGACCATTGAAGGTAAAAAAGAATTTTCGACAAGTTTTGTAACCGTAAGCACTAAGTAGCTGCTACTTAATCATTTGAATTTAAGGAAATACAATGAAAATTAATTTATTAAAAACGGCTTTAATTGGCGCACTTAGCTTATCGGCGCTGGTATCTACATCGGCAAGTGCACATGGGCGCTGGTTATTACCTTCGCACACGTCATTATCTGGTGACAAAGCGCACTACGTAATGATTGATGCGAGTATTTCTAATGAAATGTTTGCACCCGACAAAGCCTTTAAGCCAAAAGAAAAAGGCGCAGAGTACGACGACACTCTACTTATGGCCCTTGCACCAAACGGTGAAGAAGTATCTGAGACCATTCGTGCTTATTACCTAAAGCGTAAAAGCTCAGCGGCGGTAAGCCTAAAAGAAGAAGGTACTTACCACATTGCCATGACGCAAAAGCCAATGTACATGACCTTCTACAAAAACGAAGAAGGTAAGCGCCAGCGCGTATTTGGTAAAAAGTCAGAAGCTAAATTACCAAGCAATGCAAAAGATGTAACCACAACTAAAGTTATATCTACAGTAGATACATTTGTAAGCCGTAACGGTACTTCTAAGCCTGCACAACTTGGTTTAGGCCTTGAGCTTAGCGGCCCAACGCATCCAAACGATTTATTTGTTGGCGAGCAAGCGCGTTTTCAGTTACTACAAGATGGCAAGCCAGCGGGCGAAGGCATTGAAGTAAGCATTTTAAAAGGCGATACACGTTACCGTAACGAACGTGGCGAAATAAAAGTAACAACCGATAAAAACGGCATGTTTAGCACAACCTGGAAAGAGCCAGGCCTATACCTAATCGAAACCTCTAACAAAGTTAAAGTAAACGAAGAAGGCGTAGATGCCGGTCGTTATGCTTTATTCACGACGTTAGAAGTAGCACCTGAATAATTTTTTTCACGCAATTTACACAATAAATTAAGGCCAAGTTTTCAGGGCGTTTTGAGCTTTGATGGTTGAATTTGCAGCAGTGTGTTTGGTTTTTAGGCAAGGCAGAGCCTATGAAGTGTGGTTATTCCCCATAAATAGGCGATAACGCAGCATAAATGCCAAACATGTGCTGCCCTTCGGGTTCTGCCTAGGGGCGATAAACTCTTTGTTGCCTACATGGATGTGGGTAAGGGGCGGGATCAGGCCGCGGCG